>NZ_JADPKQ010000364.1:0-55261 GCF_023074015.1 Bradyrhizobium sp. 142 | reverse complement strand
ACGAGTTCGGGCTGGATCACAACGAGAGCAGATCCTGGCATGGCTGGCACCGCCACGTGTCCCTGGTGATGCTCGCCTTCGCCATGATGGCCGCGATCCGACATCGCGCCAATCCGCCACCGCCCAAAAAAACCAAACGCCGCCCCCCGGCAAAAGCCAAAGCACACCCACGCCGCCACTGATCCGTTGGTCAATCCAGGAAATCCGCCGCATCGCCATCAGGCTTGCTCGAAAGCGGATCCAACCCGCGCATGTCATCGCATGGTCATTCTGGCGCAGAGCTCACCAGGCTGCCGCTCAGCGCGCGCATCTCAAAGCAAAACGGCAACTGTAATGCTAAGACGGAACTTCCAAGACCATCAGGTTGCCCCGTCCCGTCGAGGTCGGATTTCGGATCACGACTTATATTTTGCCCGCATTCTCAGCGGCACGACGTCATCTCGATGGCTGGTTGCAACTAAGGCGCCTCCCATTCTGCGTTCTCGCCCGTAGCCACAGCATGATTTGGGCCAGCGCAAACCAGAGGAATCTGGTCGCAATTTCTCGGCCGCACGTGGGTTGATTTCGCAACCCGAGGACGCGCGCAGATGACACGTGTGGTTTCGGACAGAAGCAGGGACTCGTTCAAGGCCTCGGGGCCGCACCGATCGCCGCGACGAAGTCGCTGGTCATCAACACTCCCAGTGATGCTCTCAATAGTCCTGAGACATTCGCGCAAACTCTCGACGCTCCGTCGCAATGTTTGACAGTGTCTCCTGGTCTCTGAGATCTGGTTTTCTCTCCTCGAAAGGAACAGTGATGATGTTTGCGCCCGCAGCTTCGGACGAAGTCTCAGCTGTATCCATTTGATCCCTTCATTTCGGATTGTGCTGCCCGTTGATCTTCCTTCAGGACGGTGGAAGCGCCTACTAGGCAGCTTTAGGGTACGCGAACCATCATCAGGAACTTCTCGATTTGGGTCTTCAGTCGCCGCTGTCGTTGGACAGCCTCTGTGCCGAGGCAAGCAGCTGGCTTAAACCCGGATAGGTGTCCGTTGCGCCGCGTTTGACGTCGGCAATGCTTGCCACTGCCGCCTTCCTTACGCTCCCTGCTGCACGTTTCGGGAAATGGCTTGCGTGGCTGGCTACCCCCCTGCTCAACTGCAGACGCGATCGCCGATGAGATTTCCGGGACCCGGCTTATGATGCCGCCGATCTTCTGGATTGCGACGGAACCTACGGGCCGACTGCATATCAGCGATTTGTGGACTGATCTCGCCAGTCTCAAGCCGTCCGCAACCGACGAAGCCATTTATGGTCGGCTTCCCGCCGCTCCCTGAACCGGTCGACGCATTTCTTGGAGCAAAGTGCCGTTCGCCAGCTGTAGTAGCGTACGAGCCCAAACCTTCGACCGCACATTGCGCAGAACTTTACTGAACCGTGCTGGGAACGATAAGAGCTATCGTGCATTCTCGCCTCCTGTCGGCGTTACGTGGGTGCCTCCTGCATTTTCATCAGCGCAGCACTGACCTACGGGACGACGATGCCAAGCCTCTCGGCGCACGATTGGCGCAAGAGTCTGAATCCGATGCGCCCTCCTTGGCGACCGGAACATTCAATTTGAGGTGCTTCGCCGTGACTGCTGAACCTAACGATACCTGAATCTTAATTGATGCAACAAACAGGGACTCGACTGTGAAATCCTGCGCTCTGACCCGCATTCTCGACGCAAATCAACAGATCGAGCCAATAGGGCGCGTATAGCTGCATCGCCTGGCGCAGGGTGCGCCAGTCTTTTTTAACTGGCGAGATCCGACATCCCTGGCTATGAGGTCGGTGAGATGTAGATTTGAAGGCTATTTTGGCGAAGCCGAAGCGGCTGCCTTCGTCAGAGAAGCATGCGGAGCAGATCGAATCCCGCCTTGGGAGCCCCATCTGCGTTCAATGAGACAGAGGCAAGATGGGCGAGATTGCCAACGGCGATTATTGTTTGAAATCATCGCAGCGGAATGACGCTTTGAACGCGGTCTGCAGCGTGTCCGTGGTTAGGGAAGAAAGCCAGGGCAATCGCCCGAGCCAACGCACCCGGCCAATCTCGCGAATAGCAATCTGCGCCTCAGCTTTTTTTTCGCCAATGAAGGCAATCCCAAGAATGCAGATCTCGCGCTTTCGCAGTGCCTCTATCGAGAGCAGTGTGTGATTGATGGTGCCAAGCGCTGTGCTCGCACAGAGAACGACTGGTAACCGCCATCGCTCAAAGACATCAATGTAGAGTGTATCGCCACTCAGCGGCACCATTAGCCCGCCGGCGCCCTCGATCACGAGCGGCCGCTCCGCAGTGTCCGGCACATTGAGCGAGCCCGCGTCGATGCGAACTATGTCAAGTTCCGCGGAATGATGGGGCGAAGCAGGCGTTGTCAGGCGATAACGCTCCGGCACGATGCGATCGGCTGACAGACCGCCCAGTCGTGCGACGATCTGAGTATCGGTCTCTCCTTCGAGGCCGGCCTGAATTGGCTTCCAGTAGTTGGCGCCGAGGAGATCGGCGAGCCCCGCGGAAAACACCGTTTTTCCAATTCCGGTACCCGTACCGGTCACCACGATCTGCTGGCTCATCGAGCGCCTCCTCTCGTCTTCTCAGTGAGCACATCGAGCATTGAATGCTGTCATTTTGCTCGACCCTAATCGACGGATAGTATCCATATTCGCGCTCTTTATTGCCTGAGCCATGAGCCTAATTTGCCTAATTGTTGGCCGCTTGTTGCCGAATTTAGGCACCCGATCAGTCGAATACAAAGCTTTTCATGCGAGGCGGATCTCGAGCTTCCTGAAGCAAAGCACGCGAGGCGATCTGAAGTTTGGAACGATCAAAGCTAGAGATCGCCCAGCCGTGCGACGAGCTCGCTGGTCTCTCCTTCGCGGCCAGGCTGAATAGGTTTCCAATTTCGCGCGCATGAGATGGACCGACACTGCGGAAAAAACCGATCTTCGGACTTTGGTATCCGTAACGGTCAACAGATCTGCTGGCTCATTGAGCCTCATTTGTCGTCTCCTCGATAAGAGCATCGAGCATTGCAAGCACATCCTCCTCGGCGACGTTGAGCGTCAGTGAAATTTCGTAGACAAGCTGTGCCAACTGGCACCGTTGGCGGCCGGATTGAGCGGATATCGAAGCCACGAGCCTGCAGTGCAGAGGCAAGCCGCATTGCGCGCGCATTGTCGCCAACGGATACAGGGCACAATCTGCGAGCCCGAAGGACTTTGCCAGCCACGTTTACGCATCTGCCGATGCGTAAACGCGACGAGCTTGGCCAGATGCTGCTGACGCTCGGACTCCTCCTGCAGGATCGACAGCGCTGCCCGCACGGCGATGGCCATCAAGGACGAGGGTGCGGCGGCGAAGATGAATGGACGACAGCGATTGACCATGAAATCGCGCAGCACACCGCATGCAGTGAAGCGCGCCGGCGGCACTGAGCGCCTTGCCACAGGTGTGAACGACCAGAAGATTTTCGCGCCCCTCATAAGGCCCGGTTAGCTCCCGCCCTTGCTCGCCGTAGACTCCTGTGGCATGCGCCTCATCCACGATCAGGAATGCATCGTATCGGTCCGCGATCGCGACAAGGTCTTCGAGCGGTGCGAAATCGCCATCCATGCTATAGAGACTTTCGACCACGATCCAGGCGCGGCCTATTCCGCCCTTGGGCCGCCAGTCGCGAATTATGTTTTCGACCGAGCAAGAATCGTTATGGACGCTTATTTGAAACTCGGCGCGACCGGCACACGCGCCTTCATGAACACTTGCGTGCACCAGAGAATCCAGGACAAGCAAATCGCCCCGCTGGGGCAGCGTTGTCAGGTGAGCAAAATTTGGGATATAACCGACGCCAAAGAAGATTGCCGTTCTTGCTCCAAAAAAACTGACAGCTTCTGCTTGGAGACTTTCGTGCTCCTCGCGATTGCCGCGCAGAAGGCCGACCCGCCGGCTCCGATCGGCGTGCCAGCCTCGACCGCGGCCAGATTCATACGCGCTCGCGAGCGCGAGATAATCGTTCGAGGCGAAATCGACGCCCGTGCGCGGCTTGAGGCCGCGCAGCCGGTCGTCTTCTTTCAGGGCATGCAAGGCCGTGACGTAGGCATCAAGCTTCATGAGGTGGATTGGATTCATCGCTCACTGCGGGGCAAGCCCAACAGCCACGAACCAATTTTGATGATCGCAACTGGAGGATTAGGCATGCAGCTTTCAGCCCGGCAAGATGCGATTGCCTCAGTCAACCAGCCTGAACGTTTTTGCTTCCGCCCCGTCAAATGAGGCGTATGTAACCATGACAACTTTGTCACAGGGCATCGCGAGTCGCGCTGCCGCGCCGTTCAAGCTTATTATACCGGAGCCTCGGGGCGCCTCGATGACAAAGGTTGCGAAGCGCGCTCCGGTTTGACGTTGTAGATCTCGATGCGTTCCTTGATCAAAAATCCTGCAGCGTCCAGCAGGGCACGATCAATCGAGACCGAGCCTTCATAGTGCAGATCGGCTTTCGGTGACCGAGGCGCGATGGATTTTCCCTTCATTTACGCGCCGGCTTTTTCTTTTTCACTCAGGCAAGGGCAGATGTGACGCCAAGCCGGTTCAACAAACTCGCCTCCCGCTCACGTTGTGGATTCTTGGTGGTCAACAGCACATCTCCGATGAATATCGAATTCGCACCGGCCAAAAAGCAAAGCGCCTGCAGCTCATGCGTCCTGTACTGCCGTCCCGCGGATAACCGCACCACGCTCTTCGGCATCATGATCCGGGCCGTCGCCAGCCGCACCGTCGCAATCGGATTGGGCGGTTCCGCGGTGTCATTCACCGGAACGCCCTGAACTTCGTTCCACACGTTGATCGGCAGCTCTCCGGATGCTTTGGGAGATTAGCGAGCAGAACGAGCATCAGGAGGCGGTCTTCGACGCGCTCGCCCATGCCGAGCATGCCGCCGCAGCAGACCTTGATGCCCGCATCGCGCACCTGCGCGAGCGTGTCGATGCGACCCTGCAAGGTGCGGGTGGTGAGCATCCTGCCGTAGAACTCCGGCAGGTATCGACGTTGTGACTCGGCTTCGAGATCGCGATCGGTCGCGGCCACCACGCGCACGTCGACCTTGCGCACCCGCTGCGCGCCGAGCGGACGGATCTCGCTCTCCTGCAGCACGCGCAACAGCTTGACCTGGAACGCCGGCGAGGTCTCGCCGATCTCATCGAGGAAGATGGTGCCGCCGTCCGCCACCTCGAACAGGCCGATGCGGTCCTGATAGGCGGCGCCCTTCTTGCATCCGAACAATTCGCTTTCGAGCAGTTCATCCGGCAGCGCGCCGCAATTCTCGACCACGAACGCCTTGTTGGCGCGGGCCGAGCCATAATGAATGGCGCGGGCGAGCAGCTCCTTGCCGGTGCCGGCTCCCCCGGTGATCAGCACGGAGATATCGTAGTCGGCGGCGCGTCTGCCGAGCTCGATCATGTCATGCATCGGACTATGGGGCGAATGCACGACACGGTTGAAGTCGTAAAGCTGCTTTGCGGCGCCGCGCTTGACCGACACGACCTTCTTGACGTGCCCGGGCGTCGCCTTGACATCGACCCCCGCCGTTTCCGTTTCCTTCTGAAGCCGGTAGAGCTGAACTGCTTTCTTGACGATGTCGACCAACCGGTCCGGCTGCCATGGCTTCGTGATGAATTGATAGATGCCGGCCTCGTTGAGGCCGGCGATGATGTCTTCGCAGTCAGAATAGCCGGAGATGATCATCCGCACCGGATCCGGCCATATGTCGCGGACGCGCTTCAGGAAGCTGACGCCCGATTCGTGCGGCATCCGCTGGTCGCAGAGAATGGCGTGGACGATATCGCCTTCCAGGAGCTTCTCCGCATCGGCCGCATTGCCGGCGCACAATACCTCGAATCCTGGTCGAGGACGCGCCGCAGAGCCTCATGCGAGCGAATCTCGTCGTCGACGACGAGAATGGTTCCTTGGACGTTTCCCGGCACTTTTCCTGCTCGTTTCCTGGCATGCTCATGATCGCACCGCCATGCAGGTAGGTCGTGCGCGCTCACGCCGCGACCGGTGATTAGCGATGGTCAGCGGCGTACGCGACTTCGGGACCTTGTGAATGAAATTGTAACGCGCCACGTGGTAGCTTGGATCGAAGCCGTAGAACTTGAGCCGCATGCGGCGCAGCTCCTCGTTGCGGTACGCGTCGAGCGGCTTCTCGGCTTCGTCGGCGGCGCGGCGCCTTTGCTTGTCAACAAGGCGCGCGGCATAGTCGGGATCCGATGCAAGCGCGGCGGCGAGCTTCACGAGATCGTCCGTTGCCGCGCCCCTGGCCGTCAGCACGCGATCGACGATGCCGAGGCGTCCGGCCTCAGCCACGCCCATCGGCAGCCGGCATTGAGTGATCATGGCCGCATTCGCGGCACCCGCGCGCCGCGGCAGAAGATAGGTCCAGTATTCCGAACCGTAGAGATTGCCCATGTCCTTGTAATGCGGATTGAGCACGATCCGATCGCTGGCCCAGACCTCGTCGGCGGCGAGGCTGAGGAACACGCCGCCTGCGCCGGCATTGCCGCGAACGACGGAAACCACCAGCCGATCGGTGGTCTCGATGATGGCCCGCGCGAGATCGTCGATCGCGTTGATGTTGCGCCAGGATTCATCCGCCGCGCTGTCGGCGGCCTCGATCTCGGCAAGATGAATGCCGTTCGACCAATAATCAAGGCCGCCGGTCAGCAGCAGCACCTTGGTTGCGCGCGCAAGCGCGGTTCGATAGGCGCTGAGCAGTGCCTTGTCGTCGGAGCTCATGGCGCCGTTGTAGAAGTTGAATTGCAGCTCGCCAACCTCGCAATGCTCGCGATATTCGATCGGACCGTAGCCGCATCCTGGCCTGTGCGGCAGATGCGCGGCTTCCGACGCGAAGATCTTCGTCGCCGGAAGCTTCAAGCTCTTCGGCGCGACACGCCGGACGTGGCCGATCCAGACCGCGCCGTCGACGGTCGCCCGGGCCAGCGCACCCGTCGCACTGCGCCACCACGGTGCCGGGTACGCCGGAGATGCCATGGGCCTCATGCGCATCGAACAGCCGGACGTCCTGCCAGAACAGACTGTCGGTCAGGCCGGGCATGCCGTCGGCGCTGTCGATCTTGCGAAGCACCTCGACGGTTGTGTCGTGCTGCCAGTCGATCGCGCGATCCGCTTGCCGGCAGGGCCCCCGCACGCGAATGCGCGGATCGTCGCTCGCCATTGGCGCGGGCGCTCGTGCCCGGCCTCGATCGCCGCAATGGCCTCGAGCACCGCCTCCACCGCGTAGGAGGTGACCTCGTTGCGGTAGATGCTGGACGCGGCACGCCGCATCGGGAACAGGACCCAGATCGGACCGGCGTCGAACTCGCCATCCGCCTGCAGCACCGTGACACCCCACTCCGGGACGCCCTCGAGAATGGCCCCGTCGAGAGCCGCAGGACCGCGGTCACCGGGCGGGCCGGGATGCACGACGAGGCAACGCACGCCACGCCAGACATCGTCAGGGATCGCCCGTTTCAAGAACGGCGCGATAACGAGGTCGGGCCGATACAGCGCAACACTTTCGCGGGTCACGTCGGGATGGATATCGAGCTCGACCGAGACCTCATGGCTACGCTCGCAGAGTTCGACATGCAGCCGCTGCGTCAGGTTGTTGAAGGAATGCGACAAAAGCAGAATGCGCATCCTGAGCCTCAACAGATCCGGGGTAATTGTTCGCCCGACAGCCAGTCGACGATTCTTCCGCCGCCAAAGCTCGTCGCCATCTGCACGAAATAGTGGTCGTCTGCCACGGCCTCGCCGATCTCGGCGGCATCACGGCCGAGCGGATGCAGCCGCATCGCCGCAAGCACGGCTGCTGCAACGTCAGGCGCCACGATCGCTGCCAGCTTGCCTTCGTTGGCGACGTAGAGCGGATCGAGCCCGAGCAGTTCGCAGGCAGCAGCAACACCGGGCTTCACCGGGATCGCCGCCTCCTGAAGTCGGAAGCCGAGGCCGGACTGCTGGGCGATCTCGTTCAGCGTCGCGGCGAGCCCACCGCGGGTGGGATCGCGCATCAAACGGATGCCCTTGCCGCCGGCCGCCAGCATGCTCGCCACGAAATCATGCAACGACGCGGAATCCGAGACGATCTCGGTCTCAAAAGCGAGGTTCTGGCGTTTGGACATGATGGCGACGCCATGGTCCCCGAGCGTTCCAGAGATCAGGACACGATCGCCGACGCGGGCATTCCCGGCAGAGAGGTCGAGCCCGGCAGGCACGACACCGACCCCGGCTGTCGAGATGAACAGGCCGTCGGCCTTGCCGCGCTCGACGACCTTCGTGTCACCGGTGATGATGTAGACGCCCGCGGCTCGCGCGGCCTCGCCCATGGAATCCGCAATCATCTTCAGGTCGGAGAAACGAAAACCTTCCTCGATGATGAAGCTCGCCGAGAGATAGAGGGGGCGCGCGCCGGCCATGGCGATGTCGTTGACCGTGCCATGCACGGCGAGCGAGCCGATATTGCCGCCCGGAAAGAACAGCGGCGAGACCACATAGCCGTCGGTCGTCATCACCATGCGCCCGGCGCCGACATCGAACGCAGACTGGTCGTTGCCGCACGCCAGCCATTCATTGCCGAATGCCTCGTGGAACAGGCCCGAGATCAGTTGCGACATCGCGCGGCCACCGGATCCGTGGGACAGGTCGACGCAGCCGTTCCTTATGTCGAGCTTGCGCTGATGGGCTTTCATGACGCCCGCCGTTGCTGATGATCGCGGAAGCGGCCGTAAGTCCAGTGTGCCGCACATGCACCCTCGGACGAGACCATGCAGGATCCCATCGGCGTCTCCGGCGTGCACACCGTGCCGAACAGCTTGCAGTCAACCGGCTTCTTCACGCCGCGCAGGATGGCGCCGCAATCACAGGCCGGATTGTCGGCGACGCGAAGCTCGTTCATGTCGAAGCGGACCTCGGCGTCGTATTTGGCGCAGGCCGGCTTCAGCTTGAGCCCGCTATAAGGCACTAGGCCGAGACCGCGCCACTCGAACTGGTCGCGCAGCTCGAAGATGTCGGAGACCTCCTCCTTGGCGCGCAGATTGCCGTCACGGGTCACTGCGCGGCTATACTGGTTCTCCACCTCATGTCGGTGCTCGTTGACCTGCCGCACCAGCATCAGGATCGCCTGCATCATGTCGAGCGGCTCGAAGCCCGCGATCACCACCGGCTTGCCGAATTCTTCGGCAAAGAACTCGTAAGGCTCGGTGCCGATGATGGTCGAGACATGACCCGGCCCGACGAAGCCGTCGATCTCGACGCGGCCGATATTGCGGATATCGGTGCTTTCCAGGATGTTCTGCATCGCCGGCGGCGTCAGCACATGATTGCAGAACACGCTGAAGTTCTTGAGCTGCTTCTTCTCGGCGAGCCGGATCATCACGGCGGTCGGCGGCGTCGTGGTCTCGAAGCCGATGGCGAAGAACACGACCGCGCGGCCGGGAATTTCTTCCGCAACACGGATTGCATCAATCGTGGAATAAACCATACGGACGTCGGCGCCGCGCGCCTTCGCCTTCAGCAGCGAGGCACCCTGCGAGCCCGGCACCCGCATCAGGTCGCCGTAGACGCAAAGGATCACGTCCGGCCGCTCGGCGAGCCGGATCGCCATGTCGATGCGTCCCGCTGGCAAGACGCAGACAGGGCAGCCGGGGCCGTGGATCATCCGCACGTTCTTCGGCAGCATGTCCTCCAGCCCGTAGCGGGAGATTGCATGCGTGTGGCCGCCGCAAAATTCCATGAAACGATAGGATTTTTCCGGATCGGCTTCCGAGCGAATCGCCTTCGCCAATCGCAGCGCGATCTCCTTGTCGCGAAACTCGTCGGCATATTTCATTGCGCGGCCTCCCGACTTTCGGCGCCGATTTCACGCAACAGCTCCAGCGTCCGCTGCGCCTCCTCCGGATCGATCTTGGTCAGGGCGTAGCCCACATGGATGATCACATAGTCGCCGACGGCGAGGTTTTCGATCAGCGCCAGCGAGATCTCCTTGCTGACGCCATCGATCGAGACGACGGCCATGTCGTCGGGCAGGAGCTTTGTGACCTCAGCAGGTATCGCGAGACACATCAGGCGTTTCCTTCCGGGCCTTGCTGTTCGAGGAGTTGGAGCGCGGCGACCCAGGCCTGCCCGAGGCTGAGGCCGCCGTCATTGGACGGCACCTGGCGAGGCAGCAACGGCGAGAGCCCGGCGGCGACGCAGCCGCGCCCGATCTCGTCTGCGAGGATCGCGTTGAGGAAGCAGCCACCGCTCAGGATGACGGTCGTGACGCTGGTCTCCAGTGCCGCGCGCGCGATCCAGTCGATGCAGGCGGCGGCGAAGGTGCCATGGAAGAGCTCGGCCCCATCGACCGGATCGACCGCAAGGCGCTCGAGCAAGGGGAAAAGAGACAGCACGCCATTCTCGATCGTCCAGCCGTCCTCCGCGAGGCGCGGTGTGCGGACACGCGCTTCCAGCTTCATTGCGGCTTCGCCCTCGTAACTCTGCACCGGACAGAGACCAAGCAGCCCCGCCGCCGCGTCAAACAGCCGGCCGGCGCTGGTCGTCGTCGCCACGCCGGGCTGGTCGAGCATAGCGCAGAGACGCGCAGCCTGCGGCTGCATCGCAAACCGCTTCGCAATCGCGTCGCCGCGCCGCAAGGCGTGCAGCACGCTCGCGGCCATGCGCCACGGCTCGCGCGTCGCGCGATCGCCACCCGGCATCTTCATCGGCGCCAGATGTCCGAGCCGCCGGAAGCGTGCACCATCGCACGAGAGCAACTCGCCGCCCCAATTGCCACCGTCGCTGCCATAGCCGAAGCCGTCGAGCACCAGCGCCAACGCTGGCCCTGCGACGCCATGTTCCGCCATCACGGATGCCGCATGGGCATGGTGATGCTGGACCGCGATCAGCCGCCTGCCGCTGGCTTCGGCGAAACGGGTCGAGGCCATGTTCGGATGCAGGTCGTGGGCGATGACGACCGGCTCGATGTCCAGCGTCGAGAGCAGGTGATCCACCGTCTCCTCGAAAAAGCGAATGCCTTCCGCGGTGTCGAGATCGCCGATGTGCTGGGAGACGAAGGCTTCGTTGCCGCGGATGACGGTGACCGTCGACTTCAACGCGCCGCCGACCGCAAGCACCGACGGGACGGACTTCGCGAGCCTAATCGGCTCGGGAATATAGCCGCGGGCGCGGCGGATGAACTGCGCCCGGCCCGCGACCACCGACACGACAGAGTCGTCCGTGCGGGTGACGATGTCGCGGTCATGCGTGACGATCAGGTCGGCGATGCCGGCAAGCCGCCGTTTGGCCTCGTCATTGACGATCACCAGCGGCTCGCCGCCAGGATTGGCGCTGGTTGCCACGATCGCCCAACTTGCGCCGTCCGCTCGCGGATGCGCCGAATTGAGCGCCTTCAGCACCAGATGATGCAGCGGCGCGACGGGCAGCATGACGCCGATCCGCGACAGCTCCGGCGCAATCGCGGGCGCGAGCATATCGCGGGATCTCATCAGCACGATGGGCCGCGGCGAGGATTCCAGCAGGGCGAGCCCGATCGCATCGATTTCAGCGATCTCGCCGACCACATCCGTCGAGCCGACCATCACGGCGAACGGCTTCTGATTGCGATGCTTCCGGTGCCGCAGACGCCACACGGCCGCATCTTCACGGGCATTGCACAGCAATTGATATCCGCCGAGCCCCTTGATCGCGACGATCCTTCCGTCGGCGATCGCAGTGGCGATCTGCTTGGTACCATGACTGATCCTTGGCCCACATCGCGGGCAGGCAATTGCTTCGGCGTGGAAGCGACGGCTCGCCGGATCGGCATAGTCTGCTGCGCAGGCCGTGCACATCGCGAAGCGCCTCATCGCGGTGGTACGGCGGTCATAGGGCAGCCGCTCGGCGATGGTGTAGCGCGGGCCGCAATGGGTGCAGTTGACGAAAGGATAGAGATGGAAGCGGCTCGCCGGATCAAACAGCTCGCTCAGACACTGCGGACAGGTCGCGGCATCGGCGGCGATCCGGGTCGAGACCTTGCCCTGCTCACTGGCGCGGATGTGGAACTCGTCGCTTTCGGTGATGCCGACCGGTTGCACGGAAATCTCGTCTATCCGAGCCAGTGGCGGTTTTTCCAGCGGCAGCGCATCGACAAAATCGGCGGCGCGCTCGCCCTCGACCTCGATCACCACGCCATCGGGATCATTGGCAACGAAGCCGCCGAGCCGATAGCGCGCGGCGAGGCCGTAGACGTAGGGACGAAAGCCCACGCCCTGCACGGCGCCGCGCACATGCAGGCGCAGCCGTCTTCGGTCTCGCGCCATGGCCTCGCCGCTCATGCTCATCCCGACACGGCCATCTCGGTCGGCTTCATCTGTGCAACCCGCTTGCGAATCCAGGCATAGAATGCCGCAAAACCCTCACCGGTGCACGCCGACACCGTCAAAACCTCGATCTTCGGACTGACCCGGCGCGCATATTCGATCGTCCTTGCAAGATCGAAGTCGAGTACGGGCGCAAGATCGATCTTGTTGATCAGCATCAGAGAGGAGGCTGCGAACATGTCCGGATATTTCAGCGGCTTGTCCTCGCCTTCCGTGGTCGAGAACACCACGATCTTGCAGGCCTCGCCGAGATAGAACGCCGCGGGACAGATGAGATTACCGACGTTCTCGATGAAGAGGATGCCGCCGTTAAGCCAGGGCAAGCGGTCATAGGCTTCGCCGACCATGGCGGCATCGAGATGGCAGCCCTTGCCGGTATTGACCTGGATCGCCGGCACGCCGGTCGAGCGGATCCGTTCGGCATCGTTGGAGGTCTGTTGATCGCCTTCGATCACGCCAATCGGAAAGCTGTCCTTCAGCTCGGACACGGCGCGAACCAGAAGCGAGGTTTTTCCGGCGCCGGGGCTCGAGACCAGGTTGAAGACGAGCACGTCGTCGGTGCGGAAGCGCGCGCGATTGTCGGCGGCAAGCCGATTGTTCTTGCCGAGAATGTCGCGCTCGACCTGGATGATGCGGTCGCTGCTCATGCCGGCGATCTGCTGGCCTGCCGGGTTGGCGCCGCAATCGACCAGCCCGCCATCGCCGGGCGCGTGATCATGATGATGGTGATGATCGTGGCTGTGCCCATGATGATGCGAATGATCGTGCCCATGGGAATGATCATGGGTGTGTTCGATGGACGCTTTGGCATCGCTGCAACCGCATACCGTGCACATCAGTCGACCTCCAGTTCCCTCACGCGCATCTCTTCGCCGCCGGTCACCTGCAATTGATAGCTGCCGCAGGACGGACACGGCTCATAGCGCTGCTTGATCTCGACGCCTTTGGAGCAGGCCATGCACCAGGCCGCTCCCGGCGTCTCGACGATCTCGAGCCTTGCTCCTTGCGCAATGGTGCGCGCGGCGACGGCCTCGAAGCAGAACTTCATCGCGTCAGGCGCAACATGGCTGAGCGCACCGATAGCCAGGCACACGACGTTCACCCTAGCGAAGGCGCGCTTGCGCGACTCCTCCTGGATAATCTCGATGATTCCCTCGCACAGCGCCATCTCATGCATGGCCGATCTCGCGGAAGCTGAGGCTGAAGCCGACGCACGGATCGAACGAGCCGACGAGCGTGCGGACCGCATCCAGCCCCTGCCGGCCCCCGGCGAGAACGGAGCCCTGGAGGCTGCGAACCAACGGCCCGCGGGCATGGAAATTCCACTCCGTCGGCGCCAAGAATTCGAAGCGGACGATGCGGTCTTCATCGTCGAGCTCGACGGCATGATAGAGCCGGCCCCGCGCGCATTCGACGGCACCCGCGCCTCTGCCGGTCCCCAGCCGGTAGCTCTGGAGGACACCGTCCTCGACTGTCCCATCGTCCGCCTCGAGGAAGGCGCAGAGCCGCGCCACTTCCGCGATCCGCGCCTTCAGACGCTCGGCGGGCCCCGCGCCCGGCGGCGGGATCGGCTCACGCCCAACCCGCCGCGCCCAGGCGCCGGTCTCCGGAATCCGGCCATGGAGATCAGGCGCATCGGAGAATATCGCGCCATCGGCAAGCAGCCGCATGACGATTTCGAGATCGTCGGCTGCCGACAGGAATGACTGTTCGACCACCGGCGGCAGCAAGGCATCGCCATCGAAATTCGCAAGATGTACCGCCAGCGCGCTGCCGGCCCTGGGGGTTTGCTCCTCGCTCGCGATCCCGAGCGCGGCAAGCGATGCCGTGATCTTCGCCACCGCCTCGCGGCGCGAGACCGCCTCCCCGCGCTCGGCGATGCTGCCACCCAGAACGGCCGTGGCCTCCATCATGGCACGAACGGCTGCGGCGCCGGCGCCGTCAAGCGTGAGACGGCCAACGAACAGGCTGCGTGACAATTCGGTCAGGCGTTCGGCGACGACAGCGACGACGCGACCGTGCTCGATCTCGAGACTGGCATCCTCGCCCCGCGCCGCCTCGACCGCGGACAGGAAAGCTACCTGATGCGCCATCGAGCACAGGGAGAACAGACGCGGCAGCACCGACGGCAGTGACGAGGCCGGCTTTCCCGCGAACAAGCGCGTCAACGGCGGCCGGCTGCGCGGCCGGATCGCGACGTCGGCGATCGTGCCGCCGGCGAGCCACACCGTGATGTCGATCTCGTTGCGGAAGGCCAGGCTCATCCGCACCGCTCCGTCAGAACACTGCGCAGGAGGTTACGCCGATCGACCGGGCTTGTTGCGGGCTCGCGACGACGGACCGCCTCCTCGCTGTCGGCCGGCAGCATCAGCTCGGCGAGGGTCGCTTCGGCCGTCGCCCGCGCGGCGACCATGTCCGCGAACTGGAACATCGGCGAGAACAGCGAGCAGCTCGCGATCAGGCCCGTTTGTCCGACCTCGCTGAGAGTGAATTCGATATCGCCCGCAGGGAAGCGGATTCGCGGGCTCGGGCCCGACGTATCCCGCGCGATCGCGCTCGCCGGCATCACCACGTTCATGAACCAGGGCGTGACCATGATGCCGACAGTCGTGCCGTTGGACCAGCGGAAACCGACCGCTTCGACGCCGAGCGCGTCGTTGTAGATCGGCAGATCGCGCATCGCGCGCTCGCCGATCTTCCGATAGCTTCCTGCCAAGAGCTCGCCCCACGCTTCGGCGTCGGCGTCGCTGGCAGGAATTTGCGCATCAGCCGTCATGACTCGATCGCCATGAACTTGGATTTTGGAGAGTCGCAGTTCGGGCAGCGCCAGTCTTCCGGCAACGCCGCGAACGGAGTGCCGGGCGCGATCTGTGCCACCCCGTCGCCATCGGTGGGATCATAGACCGTCCAGCAGATGCCGCATTCCAGCCGCGTGACATCGGCGACGTCCTGGCACACGCCAAAATTCTCGAACCCGCTCATTTGAAATAGGCCTCGATGATCTCCTGAAGCCGCTCAGCCGAGTCCTCGAAGTCCTCGTCAGCCGCAATCGTCACCGTCGGCACGCCGCCGACCTCCAGCGTATCGAGGATGATCGTGTCCATGGCGTTGAAGAACTGCACCGACCAGACATTGCGGATGCCCGTGGAGAGCACCCGGCAGGTACCATAGCCGCGAGAAACCAGTTGGATCGGCCCGTTCTTGATCGTGTCCTGAAGAAAACTCATGTCGACCGGGCTCATCGGCAGCAGCGTGAAATTGATGATCTGCGAGCGGATGCCCGGCCGCCATGCGAGCGCCCGCTCGCGGATTTCCGCAAGCACCGGCAGCACGTTCATGGCACCTTCGGGGGCCTGCCCGATCTCGAAATCCGCAGCCGTGAGATCGGCAGCGGCGCGCTTCACGATCTCCGGGATCGGCCCGACCTCGAGATATTCGTGATTGGCGTCGCTCTCGAACCGCACGCGCCAGATCCCGGCCAGCACAGATTCCTGGATCTGCGCCAACGATCCATCGGGCAGCGCAACGACGGCGGCCACTTCGCCCTCGCCCATCACGTCGGCAATCAGCTTGCGCTCGAGATCGTTGAGATTGCCAAGCCGGAACAGTTGCGTCGGCATGTCGGCCTTCTGGCTCGCGATCGCTGCGGCCACCTTCGACAACAGCTCGATGGCGTTCGGGCAGATCCTGGCGAGTTCCGCGCTGTCGAGCGTGGCAAGCTTGGCCAAGGCACCGGCCACGGTCAGGCTGCCGCTCGTCGCGTTCAGGCTCTCATCGCCGATCGGAAACACGTTGATCGGCTGCTCCGCGCCCTCGGGCGCAGTCCAGAAACCCGCTTTCATAGTTCGACACCTTGGCGGTGCTGGGGAACGATGGTTGTCATGACAACGGCGCTCGTGCCGCGCGGACGGTCGATCAGCTTGGTGATGCGGTCGACATAGATCGACCAGTCCTGGATCTTCGCGATCAGCCCGAGTGTCTCGCCCTTGGCGACGAAGATCAGCGTCGGCTGCACGCGCACGCCAAAACGCTGGCCGAGTTCGCTCTCGGCACCGCGGGCGATCACCGCGGCACGCAACCGACCCTTGAATGCCTCGATCAGCTCCGGCAGCACGACCGCGACGTCGATCGCCTCCGGAAAACGCGCGGGGTCTCCCGCCGACAGCAACACGGCGATGGCGCGGGCCTCGTCGGTCGTATTCAGAAAACGATCGACCGTCGCAGCATCCACCTCCGGCAAGCCACGCCGCGCCAGATCCTGCCTTCCCTGCTCGAATTTCATCAGACCTCCCCTGACAAGCTTATGGTTCTGCTGGGAATAGGGATCAGCAAGGTACGTGCCAAGGACGGCTATCACCTTTCCTGATTTATCTAGTTGATTTGAATCATATATTTCCACGACAGAAGATGCATCAATCCCAAGACGGAAAGCTAATTTCCATATCGGATGAAAATGAACTTAGCAGATAGAAATTATCTTCCAGCGAGGACGCGGGCTCTCGCGGAGCAGGCTGCCGCCCTAATCAAACCGGAGATGCTCGGGCAGTTGCGGCTCGCGGTCAATGAGGTCGGCGAAGAAGCGATCGCAATCCTCGCCATTGATCGCTGCGCCCAGACCGTCGATCGCGGCGCCGATCAGGCGCGCCTCGGCCTCATGCAGAAGCCGAACCGCGGTGTCGATAAAGACCAGCACCCTGGCACCGGCCGGCGGGTTCGAGAGCAGCAGCATCGAAACGCGCCGCTGCTCGCCTCGGAACTCGCACAGCGCCGATATCCCGTCAGTCTCAACGATCGTCATCGGCAAGCCGAGGCACATGGCGGATTTCCGACGGTGCAGCCGGTCAGGCAGGCCGCCCCCTCATCTCGTAATGCTGATGATCGATGTCGTTGGCGAGCAGCCGCTCCGATTCTGCCAACGGCGCGGTGCGCGGCATCACCTCGACGCCCCATTCGGCCAGGATCTCGCAACCAAGCTCGAGCGCCGGCGCGATCTGATCGCGCACCGCCTTCGTCAGCGGCCCACCCCAATCCTCGAGGTCGAGCGGCTGGCAGCCGATCAATACGAGATGTCGCGGACAACGGCCAAGCAGGTCGGCCGCGCTGATGACCTCCTGGAAGCCGGTCTGGTGCAAGCTCATCTTCTTGGCGCCGGTGAAACGCGGCACCTCGTCGTCGCGAACGAGCTTCAACTGCCCGGGCTCGAGCCCATAGTCGATCGCGTCGAACACGATCAAACGATCCGCATCCTCCAGGTAGTTCACGAGGTAGAGCCCCTGCGTGCCGCCGTCGAGAATGGTGACGTTGTCGGGCACGGCGTAGCGGCGGTGGAATTTCTCCACCGCGCGCACGCCAAAGCCTTCGTCGGCCCACAGGATGTTGCCGATGCCGAGCACCAGGATGCGGTTTGCTTGCGAAGATGTCGGCATCGGTATCATTCCAGTTTCTCAGTAGCGGAATTGCCGCTCGCCGGAGATCATCGAGGAGATGATGCTCTGGCGCGACATGATGTCCTCACGGACCGCGGCGTAGATGTGCACCATCACGAACACGACCAGCGCCCACATGCCGAGATGATGCCAGGTGTGAACGTCCTGGCTGTTCGGCCAGATCGCGAACACCCAGCCGAACAGCTTGTGCTGCCAACTAGCGATGCCCGCACCTTCCGAATAGAGCGCAAAGCCGGTAACGATCATGAACGCCACGAACAGCGTGAAGCCCGTGAACATCGCGGTCCGAGCCAGCGGGTTGTGGCCGACATACATCTTCGGCTCGCGCTCCAGGAACGCATACCAGCGGATTTCATGCAGCACTTCCTTCCAGAAGTGCTTGCGATGCACCGGCAGATAGAAAATCTGCCGGGAATGGTGATTTCCGACGAAGGCCCACAGAATGCGGGCAAGGAAGAACACCGCCAGCACCTGCCCCGCCGCGAAATGGGCAAAGCGGATATAGCCCATCACGAAGTTCGCCGAGGCCTCGCCCTCGACCGACGGCAATGGCGTTCCGATCAGATAACCGGTCACCATCAGCACGATGATCGTGAACGCGTTCACCCAATGGCAGATCCGCACCGGCGCTTCGTAGACATAGACGGCGGGACGGCCGACCCCATGTTCGCCGGCCGCATCGGCCGCTATCGCGGAGAGGTCCGGCTCGGCTTCCGCCGGACGTGCAGCTACATCCATCATGGCGTTTCCCCCTGCTTCATCTGACCTTGACGCTGGCCATTTCCTGGCCGTCCGGACTCATGACATGCGTGGAGCAGGCCAGGCACGGATCGAAGGAATGGATCGTGCGCAGGATCTCCAAAGGCTGCTCGGGATTGACCATCGGGGTGTTCATCAGCGAGGCCTCGAATGCACCGATGTTCCCTTGCGGATCGCGCGGTGAGCCGTTCCAGGTGGTCGGCACCACGCACTGGTAGTTGTCGATCTTGGTTTCCTTGATCTTGATCCAGTGCGCGAGCGCGCCGCGCGGCGCCTCGGTGAAGCCAAAACCCTTGGCCTCCTTCGGCCAGCTCTCCGGCTTCCACTTGTCGACGTTCGCGGTCGAGCTGTCGCCGGCCTTGATGTTGGCGACGAGCTTGTCCTGGAAGTAGCGCATTTGTCGTCCGGCCCAGACCGACTCCAGCGCGCGCGCCGCCGTGCGACCGAGCGTCGAGAATAGCGCCGACAGCGGAAGGTCCATATCCTTCAGGAACTTGTCGACAGGATCCTTGAACTCGGCCTTGTTCTGCGCATAGCCCACCACCCAACGCGCCAGCGGGCCGACCTCCATGGCGTGACCCCGCCAGCGCGGCGCCTTGATCCATGAATATTTTCCGCCCTCATCGAGCTGCTCGATCGCGGTCTTGGTGCCTTTCGCATTAGGCCCCAGCACGTAGTTCGGCTCGGTCACGCCGTCCCAGGGATGCAGTCCCCTGGTTTCGTCGGGATATTTGTACCAGGAGTGAACCACGAACTCCTGGATCTCATCGGGGTTGGCATGATCGACGGGAAGCACCTCCGAGAGATTGCCGTTTATGATGGCGCCCCGCGGCAGCTTCAGGCTCTTGGAGGAGTAGTCGTCGGCGTGTTCCGGCACGTCGCCATAAGAGAGTACGCTCTTGCCGGAAAGACCGCCGCCGTAGAGCCAGTCCTTGTAGAACGAACCGATCGCCGCCACGTCGGGCAGGTAGACCTGCTCGTTGAACTCGATCAGGCGATCGATGATCGACGAGATCAGGTTCAGGCGCTCGATGTTGATGGCACCGACCGCGCCCGTGCCGTCGACGTTGATCGGACAGGGCACGCCGCCTACGAGCCAGTTCGGATGCGGATTCTTGCCGCCGAAGATGGTGTGGATCTTGACGATCTCCTTCTGGAAATCGAGCGCCTCCAGATAGTGCGCGACCGCCATCAGATTGGCCTCAGGTGGCAGCTTGTAGGCCTTGCTGCCCCAATAGCCGTTCTTGAAGGGCCCCAACTGCCCCGACTCGAAGAACTTCTTGAGACGGGTTTGCAGGTCCTTGAAGTAACCTGGCGACGACAGCGGCCAGCTCGAGATCGACTGCGCGAGCGTCGAGGTTGCGCGCGGGTCGGCCGACAGCGCGGAGACCAAATCGACCCAATCCAGCGCGTGCAGGTGATAGAAGTGAACGACGTGGTCGTGCACCTGCAAGGCAAGCTGCATCAGATTGCGGATCGAATTGGCGTTCTCCGGAATGGTGATCCCGAGCGCGTTCTCGACCGCGCGCACCGACGTCAGCGCGTGCGTGCCGGTGCAGACGCCGCAGATCCGTTCCGTGAACGCCCAGGCGTCGCGGGGATCGCGGTTCTTCAGGATCACCTCGATCCCGCGCCACATCGTGCCGGTGGAGACTGCGTTTCGGATGACGTTGTCGGCGTCGACATTGACCTCGACCCGCATATGACCTTCGATACGGGTCACCGGATCGACGACGATGCGTTTGCCGGAATTGTCGAGATTGAAGCCGTTGGGAGTCTGGATACCCATGATTTTCTTACCCTTGGATCCCTTTGGCGCTTAGCTGGTGTGGTGCGCGTCTTCGCGCTTGCCGGCGAGCCGCCTCACCGCGCTCACCGCTGCATGCGCGGCGACTGCCGCACCGACGGCTCCGGCCGCCACCATGCCGATCTGGTCGGCGTTCTTCTCGATGCCGAACTGCTTGATGTTGGTGAGACGGTCGTAGAACGAACCCTTGTCCCAGAATCCGTCTTCCGAGCAGCCGATGCAGCCATGGCCCGACTGGATCGGGAAGGAAACGCCGCCATTCCAGCGCACGGTCGAGCAGGCGTTGTAGGTGGTCGGGCCTTTGCAGCCCATCTTGTAGAGACAATAGCCCTTGCACGCCGCCTCGTCGTCCCACTCCTCGATGAACTGGCCGGCGTCGAAATGCGGCCGCCGATAGCACTTGTCGTGGATGCGCTGCGAGTAAAACATCTTCGGCCGGCCCTGACGGTCGAGCTCGGGCAATTTGCCGAAAGTGGTGATGAAGGTGACGACGCCGGTCATCACTTCGGCGATCGGGGGGCATCCCGGCACCTTGATGATCGGCTTGTTGGCGATGACCTTGTCGATGGGCGTCGCCTGCGTCGGATTGGGCTTGGCCGCCTGCACGCAGCCCCACGAGGCGCAAGCGCCCCAGGCGATGATCGCCATCGCATCCTCCGCCATCATCTTCAGCTTCTCGACGAACGGCTTGCCGCCGTCGATGCAGAACATGCCGCCTTCGTTCAGCGGCGGATTGCC
Organism: Bradyrhizobium sp. 142; assembly: GCF_023074015.1. Taxonomy (NCBI): domain Bacteria; kingdom Pseudomonadati; phylum Pseudomonadota; class Alphaproteobacteria; order Hyphomicrobiales; family Nitrobacteraceae; genus Bradyrhizobium; species Bradyrhizobium sp. 142. Next base: position 34,085 of record NZ_JADPKQ010000364.1, on the reverse strand, counting down.
TTCCACCGCGAGAATGTATTGCCCTTTGTGCTTGGCGCGGGTCTCTTCGAGGATCGCCTCCGCCTGGTGGCCTGCGGCCGCCATGATGGTGTCGTCATAGTCGAGCGAGATCATCGAGAGCACGGCATCCTTCACCAGCGGGTGCGCGGAACGAATGAAGCTCTCGGAACAGCAGGTGCATTCGAGGCCGTGCATCCAGATCACCGGCATGCGCGGCTTGGTCTCGAGCGCGTTCGCGATGCGGCTCGCCGCCAGCGGCCCGAGGCCGAGACTCGTCGCAGTCAGACTGCAAAATTTGTGAAAGCTCCGACGCGTGATACCTTGTCGCCTGATCACGCTGTAAAACGTTTCCGTCGCCGCGCCCATGAATTCTCCCGCCTCGTCTTTGACTTGTCTATGACGCCAAGGACAGCAAGAAGCAGGCCAAGCACTGGGAGCGTAAGGAAAGTAGAGTGATACCAAATTGCTGCAGATTTGAATTGCTCGAATTGCGGTGCGCGCGCATGCCCCGACCGAAAACCGGAAACAATTCGATTTCAGGCCACAACGAAGTTTCCGCCCCCGCGCGAGAAACCACTCAACGCGCGGTGCACACCAACCAGGGATCGAACTAGCGCACGACGTGCTGGATGGCGACCGGGCGTGCGCCGGCGTCGCCGACATCGGTGCCGATCAGCGCCTGCTCCAGCGGGCCGCCGACATCGGCTGGCTGGAAGGCCAGACTATGCGGCCATTTCCCGGCGAAGATACCCATGGGTTCGAGCAGCAGCGCCCGCGCCGGCAAGACATCGCGTGCCGCAGTGCCGCGCGTCGCTGCGAAACGGTGCCGTATCTCCTCATGCCAGGCGTGCGCGGCACAGGCCTCGCGAGCGAAGTCCTGCATGAAGAAGATGTAGAAGTGCGTGAGATGATCGGCGACATTCTCCGCCGCATGCGCGAGATTGGTGGCGAGAATCCCGTTCGGCGCGACCTCGGCCGCCATCGCATCGCGAAGAGCGGCAGCCGCGGCGAGCGACTGCGAGACCGAGCAGATGCCGCAGATCCGCGGCGCCAGCGCCAGCGCCTCGAGGGGCGGACGCCCCTCCAGGATCTGCTCGAAGCCGCGATACAGCGGCGCCGTTACCTCCGCGCGCATGACCCCCACTCTCGACATCGAGGCCAAGTTCGAGATCGCCCTCGACGCGTTGAGCGGACCGATCGTGAAGCGCGCCATGACGTGCGCTTGGCCGTCGGGCGGCCGGGCGGCACGACCACGTGGTCCGAGGTCGCATTCAGCCGCACCCGCCGCGGCGTCGCCGACTTCGACAGGGCCGCGAGCGCCACGAACCAGGTCTTGGGCATGTCGGTCGGAAGTCCGACGGGAATGCCGGCAAGCTTTGCGGATGTCTCTCTTCACAGTGAAACGCGAAGCGACTTGCTCCGGCGCGACCTCCCTCGGTACATCTGGCGCGTACGCGCGATGTTGGAAAGAACCAATCTTCGACTTGCTTTTTGACGCGACCGATCTTCTTCAACGGAGCCACGTGACCGGGCTGGCTTATCGACCCGACATGTGCAGTTTTCGCCGCTGAATTCCAACAGCGCAAAGCGATGGCGACTCCGAATAGACACTGGACAAGACGTTGGAATGGCTCATTGACCACCTGGATGAATTCCAAGCAGCGACGGCCGCCGGCGCGACTCGTTTCCGGTTCGCACGCCACGCCCGTGCTGCCGTCCGCAAGCCCTGCCCCGACGCCTCACTGAGCGAATAGAGCGCGGCGGCTATACTCTACACACGAAAGGCGGCGAGCCGCTTTTCGAGCGGGCGCTAACGAATAAACAGGCAAAAGGGGCGGCACCTTAGGCTCAATAGAACATTGGAACGCGGCCCCTAGATCTTGTGATCTGCGGCAGCCGCTTTATCGGCAAGGTCCCCGCGAACCGACGCATCTATGTCGCCACCGGGCAGTATCTACCGTACCCTCAACGCGCCTCTGGCCGGCACATATCGCCGCGGCTTAGCCCAGAGTATACTATGCAGAGACGTGGCTTGCCCTATCAATGCTTGCCTGTAGAGACCGTTCGGGCCTCGGCTGATCCGAACTCCTCTTCAATCGCGGGACACACCAACTGCACGTCCGGCTCGAAGACGAAGCCGCGTAGCACAGGCGTCACTTCAGCTTGATCTGGACGTCACCACGGCAGAATGCCTTCGGCAATGCCTAAGCCGCACGACTTTCCGGTCGCGTTCCTGTCGAGATCGCCCAGCAATGATCACAACAAAAATTTAGCTGTCTGTGAAGCTCCACTGTCACATTGAACGGGTCCTAGTCATTGTATTCGTTTTGGGCACAGCTGAGCCACTGACTGCGACCTCAAAACGAAACATCGTTATCAAACGTCTTGATGGACCATCAGGAGGCTGGGACATACTGGGCCCTCATCGTTAGATTCTAAGTTTTCAGGATTTTGCGCCATGTCATATCCACCCCCTCAAACCAAGCTGCATGCTGTGCTGAAAGGTGCTCTGGAGGATGCTGTCCGGATGGTGCCTGAAGCAAGGCGGACGTCTTCATTGAAGGCTTGCCTCGCCGAGAAGGTTCTAACTCTGGCCGCGCGGGGTGAGAGCAATCCAACGATCCTAACTCGTCTCGCCGTGCTGACAGTGCAGAAATCCTGTCATGGCTGTTACGGATGTGAAAGGTGGTAGTCGCACGGGGGGAGCCCGCGAAGCGCGAATTGATTAACTTGAACTGGAAGGTCGGGCTTTCTGGCGTCACAGTAGCACGGTTGGCGATACGCTTTTCGCTAACGTGATGGAGATTCCTTCACTATGTCATGGCGTCCGCGTGACCCAATAGCGGCCACCCACGCCGAGGCCAAACTTATCGCATATAAAATAAGACAGAACTTCCTTCGATCTGTAAACCGTCGCCGCCACTGCCTCGCTTCGGGAATGTCGTTTTCGCGACACACGAGCGTGCATTGAAACACGACCGCGCGGAATCGAACACAACACACATTTGCCGAATACCGGAGTGCACACGCAGGGAGGACCAGACTTTGATGACGGAAACAATCGCCTTGATCACGCAGGCGAATACTACCCAAGAGCCTAAGTACTCTTCGCTCGCAACGTCGGCTGGTTCTGCGACGTGATATCCGCGAAGATCCGCAGCATCCCGCACAATCGCGCTCGCGTCGGTGTAAATGGGCTGCGTCGCAGAGATGGACCCGCGAGGGCCATCGCCGCAATCCTTCAGTCGAGTTCGCTGGGATCGCTCCAACCGCAATTTAAACTTGCGTAGGCGGACGCGAGCGCGAATAAGCCCTCCGCGAAAAGCGCGCGATCGAAGTCGTCGAGGGTGGTGCTCGCAGGTACAGCTGGTTATGATCGGCGGAAACAGTTGCTGTGCAACGCTCCGGCAGCAGCCGTCACCTGTAGCGGGCAAGATCAACGCATGAACAGCACCTCTTCTTCACCAGTCAATGCGATCGCAGCCGAGCTTGGCGGCCTCGATCCCGCATACGCGCCGACGCCACTCCTGAACCTTCCGGCGCTTGCGGAGCGGCTCGGAGTGGCGCAGGTGCTAGCGAAAGACGAGGGCCGCCGCATGCTCGGCAGCTTCAAGTCGCTTGGTGGCACCTATGCCGGGTTGCGCGCCCTCGCCCGGGCCTCGCGCATGCAGGTGGCCGACCTTCTCGCGGCCCGACCTAAGGGGCAGCCGACCCTGGTCTGCGCCAGTGACGGTAATCACGGCCTCGCGGTAGCTGCCGCCGCGCGCTTTGCCGGGGCGCCCGCCCGCGTGTTCCTGCACGAGGGCGTGCCGAACGCGCGCGCGCGCCGCATCGAGAATCAGGGTGCCGAGATCGTGTGGGTGCCGGGCACCTACGACAATGCAGTTGATGCGGCCGCAGCCGCGGCCTGCCAAGGCGCCGGCATTCTTGTCGCCGACACGACCGACGATCCGAACGACCCCATCGTTTGCGACGTCATGGCGGGATACGGCGTCACGGCGGCGGAAATCCGCGATCAGGTAAATTTCGCCGGCCATGGGCGTCCGACACACGTCTTTATACAAGCTGGTGTCGGCGGACTCGCCGCTGCCATCGCCGAGGGCCTCTCGGGCTGGCTGGCACCTCCGGGATGCATCGTGACGGTCGAGCCGGAAACCGCCGCGTGTCTTGCGCCCGCGCTCGCGGCCGGTCGCCCGATTCGGGTGATGGGCGATCTCCGAACATCCGCGGAGATGCTCTCCTGCGGCCAAGCGAGTGCGCTCGCCGTTGCGGTGCTCAGGCGTCACGGCGCTCGGGCCATCACCGTGCCCGAGGCGGAATTGGTGGATGCTGTTCGCGTACTCTCCGCCCATGATGGCCTCGCCACCACGCCGTCTGGTGCAGCGGGCCTGGCGGGTGCCATGGCTGCCCTCGCAGACCCGAGCCATACTCGATCTCGGACTCGACCGGTCGAGCCGCATTCTCGTCCTCCTCACCGAACGCGCCTGGGAGGACCGAACGTGAGCACCGCGATCTTCGCTCCTAGTTCGACTTGCATCCTCTCAGTGACGCCATGTCTGGCAGGCTCGACGCTTCATGATTGCGATCATCGGCGGTCCGTCTCCGGCTCGGGAACCAGCGGCGCGCCCCCGACGGAAACCGGCCCTTCTGCTTTAGGCGGGCGAGTGGCTCTTGTAGTCGGCTTTGAAGCGGCCTGGGCTGCCGGCGGACGAATATCTGCAGGAAGAGGCGCAGCAATGTTCTGCAGAGACTCAATTCTTGAGGTCAGGGCTGCGATTTGATCTAACATCCGTTTCAAATCGGCTTGCTGCGCATCGATGTTGCGGTTGAGCGCTGAAATCTCCTCGCTCACCTCCTGTTGCCTCGACCGAATCTCCGAAAGGGCCGCCTTGTCTTCAGGTGACAACGCCGGCATTGGGACGACTTCACGTGCCGCTGACGCCTCGATCATTCGGTCGATATGGGGCCAGTAAAATGCACCCCCAACGCATAGCCCGATGAAGATGGCGACAAATCCAAAAACCCACGGAAGGCATCTTGATGACTTCTGCAAGACGGGCGGCAACTCCGAACCGTTCGCTTGATCAATCACATCCATCATTCTTTCTCTCGATCTATTATGGCTCTCGTTGCCGCGATAGTAGATGACGGTCAAGAGCGTCCATGCAAAACTAATTGGTCATGCGCACAAAGATATCGGAAAAGATCATGCCGCTTCAGCGTCCAACACGACTCTACTCGTTGAACGAATCGATGTTTTCCGGCGCCAACAGGCACTCGGCGCATTAAGGCTACACAGGCATTGAAAAAACGCACGATACGATCGCGGCCATAGCTCTAAGTACATTCGCGATGGCGCGGGCTTAGAGCAAGCGCATCAGGTGTCAGCCGTTTCATAATTGCGATGGAGTTGGCGGGGAATTCTTCGGAATGCGTGGACTTCTGATCGTTTTTGTGGCGCTTACAATAGTGTTGGCAGCACGCGGCCGGCACCAAGATGGCTTTGTGCCGCGGCTGACCGCGTCCATGCCGCCAGTCAACGTGCCCTAGTCTTATGATCGTGGTCGAGTAGCTCGGCCATTCGGCTTTGCCCTCACAGACCGGGGCGGGCGGCTTTCCCGCAACCGCCTCTTCCCGGGGGTAACCCGCGTCGCGCCTGTGCCCAAGTGCGAGTGATGCGTGGAATGGGCAGACGGAAGCGTGCCGTCAGGGTCGCGAACTCGGACCAGCCCATGCGCCGACTTTTCTGGCTCCGCCGTCTCAGACAACGCGCCAAGTCCGACGTACTTCGCGTTAGAAGCCGTTGAGCTGGATAATTGTGCGGCCTGCCATAGTTGCCATAATGCCCACGCAGAACGGCGGCGAACCGCTTGTGCTGTGTGTGTGTTTCGGCATGGGATGCCGATAAGGGGCCCCAATCCAACGCCGATTGACAAGCGGCCTCCTAGGCCTCGTGCTCACGCGAGATCTTCTCTCGTCGCTTTCTTCCAATCATCCTTACGCTCTACGGCGAGGCGATATACTTCTGTTCTCGCACCATTGGATAGATAAAATGACTTGGGCAGGCAATACCGCCCTCGGCCAAATCGGTTCTGTTTTGTGACAAGAGCGGCTTTTTCACCGTTGTGGATCCGTCGCGTGAAGCGTGTCTCCTTCAAAGCACTCGACCCAGGCATCCGGCCAAAGTGGGTCATGCGCCGTCATAGTGATGGCACGCTCGAATGCTACGAACTTCTCGCTAGCTCGCGATACAACCACAGTGCCAGCCTCACTCGCGTCTCACATGATAGCCCCAACATGAACCGCGGTTCGGACGGACGACCGGCGTACCTGCTAAATAGCTTCGAAGTACCGCTGGCGTTCACAGTCGGAGACTCGATGTTGAACGGCTTCCCACTCCCATCGCCGGGAACGGGAGAACGCTTCAACAAACCTTTCCCCAAAAACGTCCATCGCCTTTGGAGATTGTTCAAACCGGGATGTGGCCTCAGATAAGTTTTGGGGAAGCCGTTCGAACGGAGGGTGTTTTTCCTCGCTTGCATCACCAACAATTGGAGCTGCCAACACAGCATTCTCTTCAATCCCCAGAATACCGGAGCCGATAGCACATGCGAGAGCGAGATAGGGGTTCACATCTGCGCCACTCAATCTGTACTCGAGGCGGTGTGCAGACTTGTCTCCCGGAATGACCCGCACCGCACACGAACGATTGTCAACTCCCCAGCTAGGACAGGTTGGAGCCCAGTAGCCTGGCCGCAGCCTCTTATAGCTGTTCACGTTGGGCGCAGCGAGTACACAAAAGTCGTTCATATATTTCAGCTGTCCGCCGAGGAATTGGCTCATAGTTCTTGAGATGTTGCGGCTTGCCTCGCCTTCGTAAAATGCATTTTGACCATTTGACGACATTGAAATGTGAATATGTCCCGACTGTCCCGGCCAATTCTCCGAAACCTTTGCCATAAACGTTGCCATCATACCCCGCTTCTGAGCCCAGGATTTCAACATCGACTTGAATACGACTGCTCGATCCGAAGCCTCCAGGGCATCACAATGACGAAGCGATGCCTCAATCGCCCCAGGGCCGGTTTCAAAGTGGAGCCCGCTGAGCGGCAATCTAGCATTCTCACAAAGCGCCAGAATCTCTTCGAATAGCTCATTACTGGCAAGTGTGCGCGCTACTGAATAGCCAAAAGGGCCCCTCGTCAGGGGGACCCATTGATTATAAGGCTTTTTCTCAATTGTCTCGGCGCTCTCATTAAACAGCATAAACTCGAACTCAAATCCAGCAGCGCAACTGTATCCGTGGTCAGCAGCTCTTCGTAAGACCTTCCGCAAAACACCACGCGGGCAGATGCTCTCATGGCCACCTGCAAACTCTGCGAGGTAAAGATACCGATCGTGACGGTTAGACACCGGACGCGCTGTGCCTGACAGAACACGTAGGTTGGCGTCTCCGAATATCGATGGCGGCTCTTGCCCGAAATTGGCAGGTATCACTCGGTCCGAACAATCCCAGCCGAGCACGGCTTCGGAGAACTTGATTGTCCAGCCTTCGTCCGAGACATCGTCAGCAAATACGTGCTTGCCGCGAAGAATGCCGTCAAAGTCGCATACTCCAATCAATGCCTTACGCGCCTCGTCCGCGCCAGCCACCTGTATTTCGCTTGCCATCACTTCTGACCCTGCGCCGTCAATCCGAATACCTCGTCCATACGCATTGCTCGCAGCTTGCGATAATCCTCATCAAGCTCAGTCAAGTTGTTGCTCACGAGATACACAATACCCGGCGTCGAAGCTAAGTCGGTCGTCGGGACCAGGTTTTGACCTATCGGAACAAACGCTATCGAATCTGCGAAGCTGGGCAGCTTACGGATTGCGTCCAGTCCGGGATAACCGCCAACAACACCGTCCATATTGGAGATGAGTGAGACGCAAAATGCGTGCGCCAGCCGCGTGTAAGGCCCGCGTCGTCTCATATGATCAGTAAAACCGATGGGATCTGCGTAGCGCCACGCCGTCAGTGTTATATGATTGTGACCCAAAGCCATGGTCCGGGCTTTTGCCGACATTGTCCCCTGAAGCCTCGCTCCAAGATCCACCAGAACCGGCCCCTTATGATCGATGATAATTTCGGCATGAGCAGGTCCGTTGACGATCTCAAGCGCCCTTAGCGCCGGCACCAAGTAATCGGACAGCTCTTGAACAACTGGTTCCTCACCTCCCAGCAACTGCTCGAGCGCGCAGACCGATGCCGCGCCCTTGATGGCAACGGTGTCATAAGTCCACACCTCCGTGACGAAGGTTTCTCCGTCGATCGAGACAGCGTTTACGGTGTATTGTTTGCCGCTTATCTTCTCCTGGCCAAGAACAAAACGATTCATCGCTCCGAGGCAATTCGCCTTGCCGACAATAACATGCACAGCTCTGCGAACATCAGCCTCGGTCGCGCAAAAGAACACGTCCTCCGTACCTGCGCTGTTCAAGGGCTTGATCACGATTTCGTCGTAGCGCTGTTGACGCATCCAACTTATGACGTCCTCCGCATCGTCGGACACAACTTGTCTGATCGATCGCACTCCTGCAGAGCTCAAAGCGTCAGCCAAGCGCGATTTGTCACGTCTTGCAGCGGACAACGCGGTTCCATTTGAAGGTAGTCCGAGCCGCTCGGACAAGGAATCGGCCACTTCAACTCCTGACTCACAACCCGCTATGATGAATTCCAACTCCCTACCTCGGAGAGCCTCCAAATGAAATTCAACGATCTCCTCCTTAGCCATGCGCTCGTCCGGCCGAATGATTTCATCATAGATGTCGACGTTAAAGTGCGATTGGAAGATTGGTGGGATACGTGCATTCGACATCGCATGCACGGTCCTAATTCCGTAGCGCTTGAACTCTTCCGGCAGGTATCGGCCGGTCGAGTATGCGTCGACAATTACACAATTCCGTTCCTTCATGCCGATCTCCGATACTGCAAGTAGACGTTAGCCACGGCGACAGCCGTAATGAGAACGTTTCCAACAAACGTATATAAAGAAGGCACGATACGAGAATCGAAATACTGGAAAAGAAACGTAATGACAGGTGCCGTGGACAAGACCATGTTTGCCGTAAATGGCTCTACGCGGCGAATGCCCTCCTGCACAAGGAGCAAGGGAACAATGATCGTCGAGAGTGCAATCATTATGATCGCAAGCCAATGCTGTGAGATCTCTCGTAAGATGGAGGAAGGATCGCTCAGTGCTAGCAGCAAGAGGATTGCTCCATAGAAGCGATGGGCCAGCACTTGTCGACCAGATAATCCACGGTCGAACAGCAGTTTCACAAGGATATTGGTAAGCGAAAGCGACAGCCCAGCTGCGATTGCCAGGAAGATACCAAAGGACGAGCGAGATCCCCATTCGATCCCAGCGTTGCCGCTTGCCGCGATCCAGACCATGTAAACACCAACAGCCGCAATCAGAACGCTCGCGGCGATATCTGACTTCGGAGGACGCCCCTGTCTCCTGATTAGTGCGTTCAACCATGCTGTCGCTGTAGGTCCCAATGCGACCATGAACGTGACGACGATAGCTGGCTCGGCGTACTTCAGTGCGATAAACAAACCGACCCAGCTTATCGCTGTAACGCAATTGAGCGACGCAAAAGCTAGAATCGACGACTTCGTGACCTTCGCTCCAATGCCTTCGCGGCGAGCCAAAATGTTGAACGTGATACTTACGATACCAAAGCAGAACAGGAGAGTGACCCACACGTTCGCTTGCTGAAAATATGACGCCGCAAAGACTTCACCTGCCGCGCTAACGACAACGTAGAGGGCAATAAAGAGCACTCCTGCGGCGAATTGTCTGCTCGGCCTGTCGAGAGGCTCTCCTTCTTTCAATCCCAAAGGGCCGCATTTCGATCGAAACTTCACGCTACACCCCTATCAGTCCGGCGATACGTGATACATGCCTCTCCAAATGCATTGAAAAGCTGCTTGCTCAGAGGATCAGTTTCGACATGCCATTCGGGGTGCCACTGCACGCCGATCTGCAGCGTCGGCGCGCCTATTACAGAAGCCGCTTCGATCAGACCGTCGGACGCCCAGGCTTCCGGTTTCAGCGCAGCCGCAAGCCGTTCTATGCCTTGATTGTGCAAGGAGTTAACGTGCGCCTCGATCGCGCCCGCGATAGGAACGAGAACGCCGTCAGGACATAATTTCACGCTGTGCGCTATATCGTACTGGCGATCCCTCGGCAGTCCGGCCTTCTCAGCGTGCATCTGTCCGCTTTCCAGCCTCCATTCGGACAACGACGGGTGAAGCGTGCCGCCAAAATAGACGTTAAGCTCCTGAAGCCCACGGCAGATGCCGAGTATCGGCATCCCAAGGGCAACCGCCTTCTCGATGGCGCCCGCGGACAGCCTGTCACGAGGGCGATCCCTCACGCCAGCTTGAACGTCCGGCTGGCCTGTCAGTTTCAGTCTGCGCGAAGCGGACCAACTGAAGATGGCAGGATCGATATTCGATTCATCGCCTGTCAAAATCAGACCGTCGAGCCTGCCCATGATCGACAGATCACTGCCGCCTTTCGCATCGTCAGCATCGATCGTTGGCAATATCACGCAAGCCACGCCCGCATAGCGAACGAGGGCTTGAACATATTTGCGCCGCAACCAGTCACGGTGCACGCCATCGGCCAAAAGGCGGTTTGAGGTCACGCCCACCACGGCTCGGACCGACTCTGTTCGCCGCGATATCAAGCCAACTGCTCCTTCGCCTCGGGACTGGCCAGAGACTGCTCATACAAGCATCGATTTCGCTCCTTCAACTGGGCAATTACGCTGGGTTGACCTTGAGGGCCATTGACGAAGAGCCCTCCCCAGGTTGCGGCAACACTTGCGTAATGAGGATCCTGCATTCGAATTTTCTGAGCTTTGCGCAAGAGCCAGAAAGGAATGCCGGGCGACAGATGGTGCTCAAGGTGGTATTCATCCAGATTCTGACCGACAATGGCTCGCTCGATAAAATTCCCCTTTCTATTCCGAGTCAGGTAGACGTTCGTTGTCTCGGTCTCGCACATAGGTGAGTGCTCGGCGAGCTCGATAAACCAGCCGAGAGCTTGAAACGTGGTGAGATAGGGCACGATCCAAAACAGGACGAGGACGTGGAGCAGTCCAAGAAGGTATGACCCACCGAATATGAGCGTCCAAAAGAGATAAAAGCCATACTTGTCGATGAGGATTCCCGACCGGCTCTGGTCCTCGACATCTGTGATCGAAAACCGATTAGTCCAAAGGTACTTTAGATACGCGACTGTCGCGCCACCCAGTATCGGCTTCCAGATGATGTTGAAGGCGTACTGCTTAGGAGGCACAACTTCGTAAACGCCGCTGGCCAAGAAGAACTTCAAGTCGGGATCCTTCTCCGGATCGCCGAGATTCGGGTGATGCAGGTAGACGTGTGAAATCCGGTATGCCCAGTGGCGCTGGAACAAAGGATAGGACGCGAACAAAATGCCCAGGATATAATTCCAGGTCGTGTTGCTCGCGAGGGTGCGGTGAGCCGCATCGTGAGCGATTGTCGTCAATCCACGCTGGTAGGCGCCAATCAACAGAACTGCGAGGGGATATAACCACCATGACACATGAACCGTCGCCAGCACGCAAGCTGCGATCACAGCGTAGTCTTTCGCGATGTAAGCAGCTCCCGTCACGTTGTCAGGCCTCAGCGCGGAGAGCTGCTGGTTGATCTCGCGGCCAAATTGAACCGCCTCAAAACGTGACGACCTCAATTTCCAAGCATCTGCCTGTTTCATGAGAACCCCTTTTATAATCGGTTGTCAGATTGCGGAAAGCGCTTTTTCCAAGTCCTTGATGATGTCGTTAACATCTTCGATGCCGACGCAAAGCCGGATGGAGCCACCAAATATGCCGGCGGCTTCGCGCTTTTCCCGTGGGACGGTGGTGTGGGTCGTAGAGACAGGATGGGTTACCAGCGTGCGGGCGTCCCCCACATTCGACACGTGATACATCAGCTCGACGTTCTGGATGAACTTGCGGCCGGCTTGCTCGTTCTCCACCTCAAACATGATCATCGCCCCGTGCCCATACCCGGTATTAAGTGTCTGATCGATGATTTCTCGGTCAGCTCCCTCAAAAAGGCTCGGGTAGAAGACACGGCACACTTTCGGATGTTCCTTCAGAACGTCGGCTACAATCCTGGCATTTTCGCAGTGCTGCTTCATGCGAAGAGGTAGCGTTTCAAGTCCCTGAATGAGTTGAAAGCTCGCAAAAGGGGCGATGGCCGCGCCAGTATCGCGCAACCACGTCATACGCGCCTTGAGAAGAAATTCGCTCTTTCCGAGGTCGTCGAGCTCCGCCAACGCTTTGCGCCAGATGATCCCGCCGTGCGCATCATCCGGACTATTGAACAGTGGGAAGCGAGATCCTCCCCGGTAGTCGAACCCACAGTTGTCGACGATCAGTCCTCCGAGCGTCGTCCCATGACCGCAAATGTATTTCGTGGCAGAGTACGTCGTAATCGCGGCGCCGAGAGCTGACGGCTGGCAAACCAGGGGGGTTGTCGTATTGTCCACAACCAAGGGGACGCCGTGCCTTCTGCCGATCTCCGCCAGCTGCTGGACAGGAAGCGGAATCAGACAGGGATTGGAGATGACCTCCCCGAACAGACATATCGTGCGATCATCAATGGCGCGTTCGAACGTCTCGGGGTTTCGAGGGTCTGCCGTCCTTACGTTGATACCAAGACGCTTCAACGTGTTGTGGAGCAGATTCCAGGTATTGCCGTATAGATACGGAGAAGCGACGACGTTATCTCCCACCTCACCGCTTGATAAGTTTACGATCGCAAGAAACGTCGCCGCTTGACCTGATGCAACGGCCAGCGAGTCGCTTCCCATGTCGACGGCGGCGTACCTTTTTTCCAGCGCCCGGGTCGTCGGATTGATGATGCGAGTGTATGTGAAACCATCAGCCTTCACGTTATAGACGTCAGCAATATGGCTCAAATTACCGTCGAGCTCATAGGCCGTATTCTGATAGATCGGCACTGCCACAGCTTTCGTCACCGGATCACGACGGTATCCTGCGTGCAGAACAGCAGTTTCGATCGAATATGAATGCCGCGCGATGCTCGCCATTGGGCGCGATATCTCTGTAGGGCTCTCGCGTGTTTCCTGGGCTGACACTCGTCCCACGGTCAGAGTCTCACCGGAGCGGAAGTATGTGCGAAAGGCACAGCCCAACTGCTCAATCCAATTGGATTGAATCTCGCCAATACAGCCGATCCGAAAACTGCGCGTAGGAAGATGCAGTTTAGAGTAGACGTAGAGGTTATGGGCTGTCAGGTGCCGATATAGGCAGTCAAACGCTACCTGGTCGGAGATGCCAGCTGGCGCGGTGAACGCCACGCAAACCGGCGACTGGAGGTTCGCTGGAAGCAGTGGGGACGCCACTCCTTCCAGCTCTTTTATGACGCTGCCTCTTATCTTCTCATACCTGCGGCGCCTGGCATCAATGCCTTCGATGCTCAGGACCTCCAATGCCTTTGTGACTGCCTGAACGATATGCGTTGGTGGGGTCGATCGCCATTCACCAGTGCGCTCAAGCGAGCGCCATTGATCTCTCACGTCGAGCACAAACGATCTTGGCTCTTGAACTGCATTCTCAAGAAGCTCGCGAGAGGCAATAACGAAAGCCAGCCCTGGCGGACCTTCGACGCACTTGTTGCTCGACGTAACCAAGACGTCTGGCCCGCCTCGGCCTAGGTCGATGTCGACGCCGCCGAAAGAACTCATTGCGTCGACGATAGTCTTTACACCACGCTGCCTTGCTCCTTCTATGATCGGTTCGAGCGGATTCACAATCCCGGTCGTAGTCTCGCAGTGGACCAAGCATACGTGCGTGATACCTGGATCTCGGTTCAAACGCTCGATGACTTCCTCAGGGTCCAACGGTTCGGTGGCTCGCTTGATAAGATTCACCGCTTGGACGCCCCACAGCCGCAGAATTTTGAGAATGCGCTCGCCATAGATGCCGTTTATGCAAACAAGCGGCCGGTCGGTTTGGGTGACAAATGAAGAGAGAGCAGCTTCCATTCCAAAGGAGCCGCCACCCTGGATAGGAACGACCGAATAGCCTTCCGCATTGCCCGACACATTGAGCATCAGCTGCCTCATGCGAGCGGTCACTTCCTTGAACTCGCAATCGCGCGATGCGAGGTCGAGCTGCATCTGGGCCTTCACTGCCGACGATAACGACATTGGCCCAGGCGTCAGCAAAGCACGCTGTCTTGTCACACCACCCCCGTTTAGTTGTCTCGTCACACGATCTCATGTAGTGCCCATCGCAGTTCGACAGAGTCACACGATGTGTTTCGCGTGACGACGACCGAAACCCCAGTGAACGACACCTTTGACCCTAGTCGACAAATTCAGAACGATGTGCGTAAAGCCCGCAGCTCTCCCGGTACCGCACCACGTTGCCGATCGCACTTGCCGCGAAGCATCAGCTTCCTTCTGGCATTGAGATGCAGGTTTGAGGGCCACCATCTCGCGTCGCTAACAGGCAAGTCAGCCACTCTGCTTACGTGTGAGCGGCGTGCTACGATCCGACGGTGAGCCAAGCGCATCTGTCGCACGCGCGCTATGACCCAGACACAGCGAGCTTCACGACAGTCGTTGATGACCGGGCTCGCCTTGCGTGAGCCTAGGATTTGGGACATTCGCACTCTATGTCACTCGTTCGGACGGCTTCGGATGCCGAAGCCTGTCACCGCCTATTTCGATACCTTACATCTTGACGTAAGGTGCGATTCAAGCCCTCAGATAGCTTATCGTGTGAAACTTTTCGGACAACGCGGCTGTGTCGCATGTAATCCGAGGCGCCACAGTATGTGCACGATGTCCAAGATGAATCCCATCAAGCTCCAAAGCTAAAGACGCGCCCAAAGCACAAGTCAGGCAAATGACCGCTATGAGTTCTTGAAAGAGAGCGCTTGTCGTGACCGCAGGTATAAGAGCCCGCCCGATTGCGTCGTTAGGGCCGCATTATCATGTCCACTTCACGCCGACCAAGTCCGCAGACCAGACGGCTCTGCCACAAGGCCTGGCGGATCTGGGGCGAACTTAGATTCACCTGAGTAGTTTCGGAGTCCGTATCCCTCCGGCGGCGCCCGGCGACGGCCATCTTGTGTAGTTTGAGAGGCGGCCGAGGATTTGATCTTAAGTCTAGCTTTGAGGTCACGTGGCGAAAGGGCACCGAACGTCGGTGGCGATGGAGTTGCGACGAGAAGGTTCGTCATGTCGGGGAGACCTTGCAGGCTGACGAGACGGTCTGCGGCCTCACGCGCCGGTACGGGGTGTTCACAGCCTGCTGTTCACCAGGCGTCGACAAGCGCGCCAGGAGCGACCGGGCGGAGATTCCGTGCCAGCTCTTGTTCCTGTCGAGATCACACCTACGCTGGCTCCGGTATTGATCAGCACGCCGCCACCGGCGTCTTCACAGCTCGCCCTTCGCTTCAGGATTTAGTTGAACGCCTTGGCCAGGTCATGGTCGCGGGACAGTTTGGCGAGCTGTTCGCGCATATAGACCTGTCGCGATGCGGGCAGAGGCCCTTTCGCGCAAACGGGGGACATCGGCGCGCTCGCTGTCTGGAGCACGGGCGATCCGTCCAGCAGCGACTTCGGCGCGCAAAGGTGATCTGAGGTGCCGAACGATCTGAGCAGTTCCTGCGCTAGCTCTCGCAGCCAGCGTTGCCTCGCCTCGAGTTGCTGAGTATCGGATCATCGATCAAGCGGAGCGATACCCCAATTCGCGACCTCTGCGTTAGGTTCTAAACGCATCCCAATCTTAGAACGAAGTCAGCCGACGATTCGCATTTGAACCGGCACCAGATCGGCGGGCCTTTACCAGCTCGAATTTAGGGCAGAGGAATTGAACTGTTAGGCGACATTAGGTCTAGAGACAGAGCCGTACGACTCACTCAGAAGAAGGTCGGGTGCTCGGCGACGAGCTCGAGAACGTGATCTGGGGCAGCCCCCACAGAGATCCCGCGCGCCCAGCCGTTTTTCCTACTACAAACACTTGTTCCCCAAAAAATCGGTCCTATTTCAGCTGCGCCTGCGTTGGCACTCGCAGGCCGCGATTGCTAGCAATCGGGAAATCATCAACTGGTGTAAATGCTTAGGAGATCTGCATGGAATTCCGTCCGCTTCACGACCGCGTCGTGGTTAAGCGCATCGACGCAGAAGAAAAGACCGCTGGCGGCATCATCATTCCGGACACTGCTAAGGAAAAGCCTTCGCAAGGTGAAGTCATCGCCGTCGGCCCCGGCGGCCGCGATGAGAGCGGCAAGTTGATCCCGATCGACGTGCTGGTCGGCGACCGCGTCCTGTTCGGCAAGTGGTCAGGCACCGAGGTCAAGATCGACGGCCAGGAGCTGTTGATCATGAAAGAGAGCGACATCCTGGGCGTTCTCACCGACGTGTCCGCCAAGAAGAAGGCCGCCTAAACCATCGCTCGCACCGCTCATCCTGAGGAGCGCCTGCTGGGCGTCGCCAAGGGTGAGACCAAGTAAAACATTCAGGAAAACCCACATGTCAGCTAAAGAAGTCAAATTCGGCGTCGATGCACGCGACAAGATGCTGCGCGGCGTCGATATCCTCGCCAACGCGGTCAAGGTGACGCTCGGCCCCAAGGGCCGCAACGTCGTGCTCGACAAGTCGTTCGGCGCTCCCCGCATCACCAAGGACGGCGTCACCGTCGCCAAGGAGATCGAGCTCGAGGACAAGTTCGAGAATATGGGTGCGCAGATGGTGCGCGAAGTCGCCTCCAAGTCCGCCGATGCGGCCGGCGACGGCACCACCACCGCAACCGTGCTGGCGGCTGCGATCGTTCGTGAAGGCGCCAAATCGGTTGCCGCCGGCATGAACCCGATGGACCTGAAGCGTGGTATCGACCTGGCCGTGGAAGCCGTAGTCGCCGACCTCGTCAAGAACTCCAAGAAGGTCACTTCGAACGACGAGATCGCCCAGGTCGGCACCATCTCGGCCAACGGCGACGCCGAAATTGGCAAGTTCCTCGCCGACGCCATGAAGAAGGTCGGCAACGAGGGTGTCATCACCGTCGAGGAAGCCAAGTCGCTCGAGACCGAGCTCGACGTCGTCGAGGGCATGCAGTTCGATCGCGGCTACATCTCGCCCTACTTCGTCACCAACGCCGACAAGATGCGCGTTGAGATGGACGACACCTACATCCTCATCAACGAGAAGAAACTCTCCTCGCTGAACGAGCTGCTGCCGCTGCTCGAGGCCGTGGTGCAGACCGGCAAGCCGCTGATCATCGTCGCCGAGGACGTCGAGGGCGAAGCCCTCGCGACCCTCGTCGTCAACCGCCTGCGCGGTGGTCTGAAGGTCGCGGCCGTCAAGGCTCCGGGCTTTGGCGATCGCCGCAAGGCCATGCTGCAAGACATCGCGATCCTGACCGGCGGCCAGGCGATCTCGGAAGATCTCGGCATCAAGCTCGAGAACGTCACGCTCAACATGCTCGGTCGCGCCAAGAAGGTGATGATCGACAAGGAGAACACCACGATCGTCAACGGCGCCGGCAAGAAGGCCGACATCGAGGCGCGCGTGGCCCAGATCAAGGCGCAGATCGAGGAGACCACCTCGGACTACGACCGTGAGAAGCTCCAGGAGCGTCTCGCCAAGCTCGCTGGCGGCGTCGCGGTGATCCGCGTCGGCGGCGCGACCGAGGTCGAGGTGAAGGAGCGCAAGGATCGCGTTGATGACGCGATGCATGCGACCCGCGCCGCGGTCGAGGAAGGCATCGTCCCGGGCGGCGGCGTCGCCCTGCTCCGTGCCTCCGAGCAGCTCAAGGGTCTGCGCACCAAGAACGACGACCAGAAGACCGGCGTCGAGATCGTGCGCAAGGCGCTCTCCGCGCCCGCTCGCCAGATCGCGATCAACGCCGGTGAAGACGGCTCGGTGATCGTCGGCAAGATCCTGGACAAGGAGCAATACGCCTACGGCTTCGACTCGCAGACGGGCGAGTATGGCAACCTGGTCAGCAAGGGCATCATCGACCCGACCAAGGTGGTCCGCACCGCGATTCAGAACGCTGCCTCCGTGGCGGCCCTGCTGATCACTACCGAGGCCATGGTCGCCGAGCTGCCGAAGAAGAACACCGGCGCGCCCGCGATGCCTCCGGGCGGCGGCATGGGCGGCATGGGCGGCATGGACTTCTGATCCAACTCTCTCTAAAATGCGATCCCCGGCAGAAAAATGCCGGGGTCATTTTTTGCTCGCGACTTTTTCAGTTCGTTGTTCTGATCTCGCGCTATGCGCTGCGGAAATGACGATCAGCAGTTGCTAGACGTTCCGCTTGGGGTTTTGCGAGTCTGCTGGTAGGCATGTCACCGGCAGGACGAGCGGGGGATCGCCGTTCTGCACAGTCTTTCCCTGCGGCCTCAACGTCGGCGGCCGGTCAAGGCGAACACCTGGGAATGCCCGGTCGCGGTAGCCACCCATTGGCGCTACTGACTTAAATAGCATTCCGGCGCGTATCCATCGCTGTAAACGGATGCGCGAGCTAGGTGGTGGTCACCGGGAAGAGCGATCCTCATCTCTCCTAATTTGGGCCGATCTGTTGCACCGTCCACAATCAGAAGAAGAACATCGCCAACTCAATCGAGACGGAAGATCTTTCGCCCAACCGCTACAATTTCCCGGTCGGTCGGAGGATTACTTGTCTCGACGTGCAGAGTGAGATCCGGCCTGTTCACTCTCAGGAAGTTCATCAGCTCGGTCTTCTCGGTTCCCGGTCCGATGATCAGCAGATCAGTGCAGCTACTCAGGGCCCGACCTACCCTGACGACAAACGTCGGATCGTCATTCACGTCGGCAGAGCCAGTATGCGCTTTGCAATCAAGACGCTGGGGCGCCAAATGCGCGCGTACGGCCGTCGCGCTGACGCCCGTTAAACCTATGGAGAATATCTTAGCAATAAGGTGGTCGATCCACACGACCGCGTGCGAATGAATCTGAGTTGTCATGTCGCTCATGAATGGATTCCATTGCATTTCGTAATTCACCTCTCCGTCGGAGCGCAAGCCCGCACGCAAATTTCCTGCGGCTGACGATGCCAATCATGGCTCAAGTGATCAGCGTAAACCGACTCGCTACGTTGATGTAACCGAGAACAGATCGCGTTAATTGAGCGCTGTGCAGCTGGAAAGTGTCCACAACTTCATGCCGCACGCCGCCTTCTTGACGATCGAAGGCTTGTGCATTCTCCGCTCCATGTCGCCCACTGCTCCAAGATGGATTTAACGCACCATTGCGAATGCTCGAGCGCAACGAAGGAGAGCTCTTGTGGCTGTGAGAGTTCTAGATATTCAGGTTTGCGAAGCCGAAGCCATCCCGCCGGACGTGGGGATGGCTGGAGTGAAGCCATAGAGCACAACGACATCCCGCAGTGGTGGGTCATGACATACACGGATGCGGCCTGGTCACTGATCTCTCCGACCAAACGCGCTGATGTTGACAGGCCGCCATTTGCACTGGCGACCTTAGCGAACTCACTCGTCAACCGCACTCAATCCACAAGCCGCCTGGATGCATAGGGGTATTCGAGTGCCAGCCGGCGCGCGTATCCCGTGAGATTGGCGGCCGCGCTATGTCCGCCGTCGATATTCTCATAGCAGTAATAGGGCTGGCCGAGCGCAGCAAGCCTGGCGGCTGCCTTGCGGCCGTGGGCCGGATGCACGCGGTCGCCCTTGGCGGAAGTGAGAATGAAGGGGACTGGGTAGGTCTTGCCCGGGACAAGCTTCTGATAGGGTGAGTAGGCCTCGATCCACCCGCGCTGCTCGGGATGGCGGGATCGCCATATTCGCCGATGTAGGAGGAGGCTGCGCCCAACTTGGTGAACCGAAACATGTCGAACAGCGCCACCTGCACGATCGCTGCGTTGAAGGGGTCCCGGCGCTGAGTAATCGCGGTGCCCACCAGCAGACCTCCCTGGCTGCCGCCGACCACGCCCAATCGGCGCGGAGAGGTGACCTTCCGGCGGATTAGGTCCTCCGCAAAGGCGATGAAATCATCCCATGTCCGCTGCTTCGTTGCCGCTTGGGCCGCCTCGTGCCATTGCGGCAAAAACTCGCCGCCGCTCCGCAGGTTCGCGACGACATATGCATTGCCCTGCTCGGGCCAGAGCCGCCCCATCGCTCCCGCATAGGAGGGCAGGAGCGAGGCGTGGAATCCGCCATAACCATTGAGAAGAGTTGGGATCTCCGCTCCGAACCTCGCGTTCTTGGGACGCACCAGAAAGTAGGGAATCCGGGTCCCGTCGAGCGAAGTGGCCTCGAACTGCTCCGCGACATGCCTGGACGGGTGGAACTTCGGAGGTGTCGTCCTCAGTATTTCAAGCCCTTCGCTCGCCGCGTCGAAGTACCAGAGGGACGTCGGCTCCAGATAGTTGGAGACGGTGAACAGCACCACGTCCGTTTCTTCGCTAGCGGCTGACAGGCTGACGTTCTCGTTCGTAGGGAGCGGGATCGGCGTGGCCCGCCAAGTGCCCTGGTCGTACCTGTAGATGAAAGCCTTGCTCTGAACATTGTCAGGGCTCGCCATCAACAAGTTCTTGGTGACCGGGAACCCGCTGAGCGTTCGCCGAGGCTCGGGCTGGAAGACGAGCGATGGCATCCCGCGCAGCGGATCTTGGTTCCATTTGCCCAAGCCATACGAGATCATCGAGCCGGCCGCAAAGCGGGTGCTGCCGGACAGTATCCAGTCTTCATCGAGCGTCACGAGCAGGCGGCCGCTGACGATGCCGCTGATGTTTGCTTTCTTTGGCAGGTTTAGCTTGATCGGTCCGTTGGGCCCAAAGAGCACATACTCCTGCTCGACGAAGCTTATGGCGCGCATGGCGCCGGCCGCATGAACTTTGCCTTCATTATCCCGCAGCACGAAGGGCGCCGCCACGGCATCGGTCGGCTCCCCACGGAAGACCTCGCGCGCTCGAACGAGCGGCTGAGCGCGCTTGAGCTCCTTCAAGACGAAAGGGTAGCCAACCTGCGTCAGGGTCCCTTCTCCCCAATCTCGTGCGATGAGGACCGTGTGGCGGTCGACCCAGCTGACGGCCTGCTTTCCCTCCGGAAGAGCGAAACCGGTCGTGACGAAGGCGTTGGTGTCCAGGTCGAACTCTCGGACGCGTACGGCGTCCTTACCGCCATCAGAAAAATGGACGAGGCACAGGCGCTCTTCGGGCGGCAGGCAGCTAGCACCTTTAAAGACCCAGTTTTTCTTATCTGCGACCGCCAGCGCGTCAATATCGATGATGGTCTCCCAGTGCGGGTCCTGGCCGCGATAGCTGTCAAGCGTAGTACGCCGCCAGATGCCGCGCACGTGGTTCTCGTCCTGCGAGAAATTGCTGAGACCCCGCCGTTCCAACGAAACATACGAGATCCGGTCTTTGGCCTGAAGGATGCTGAGTGCCTCCTCATAGAAGCGCCGATTGCGGGGATCTGATTGGAGCATGCCGAGCGTCTTGTCATTCTCGGCGCGGGCCCAATCCAGTGCGCGCGGCTCTTCGATTTCCTCGAGGCAAAGGAAGCGATCGTCCACCCGGGCCGCAGCGGCCGACTTCTGGGGCACCGCCGTGAAGGACAAACACGTCAGCGAGAGCAACACGGCGCGGAGCGAGTGTTTCATGGGAGTGATCCTGGACTGGGTGGGCCGCCCGGCTCGCGCGACTTGCGAGCTGGCCGGAAGCGGACAGAAGGCGTACATTCGGTCTCGACAGCGGACATGGGCGGGACCGTGCCCGCCGGTCCGAACGAAGCAAGCAGCGTGCCGCCTGAAAATTGGAGGTTCTCCAGTCGCTCGGTCGCGCCCGTTGGCTCAAACCTGACAATGCGGTGTTAGCTTCGAAAGTATTGTGATGAGCTTTACGCTTCTCACCGATGGAGCAGAGGTGCCCTGCTCTGGCATTTCACAGACCGGTCCGTAATCGCGCTAGAAGCATTTATGGCGCGCCTAGCTTGCAACGGCACGTGCTCAAGAAAGGCCCTCGCGCGGAGAATTTGCCGCGACTTGGTGCAGCGAGCGCGAGCACATGTCAGCACGGCGACATAAATGCGGAGGATCCAGTGACGAGCCCGCCGAGACGGCAGTCGTTCTCGCAATTCGCAGGCATTGCACGAAGTGACTCGCAATCCGCGGGATCGATCATAATTATTTGCAAGCGCAACGCACCCTTAGGCCCTACATACCCAATCACCTGCGCAGGTTCTCTCGGGTCAGAACAAGAACTGGCTCCACAGAATCAAGCACAGGCTCTCGGCTTTCGTCAAAAAACCTCAGGGCAACGTCTCTTGGTTGTTCATTAAGAGCGGCCACCATGGTGGTTCGCTACTCACCGACCTCCGATCGATGCGGCGTGCCAGGGAGAGGTTGGTCTTACCGGCGGGCAACAGCGGTCGTGATCTCCCGACTCTCTGGTGGTCCGACGCTGACAGGGTGCCAAGGTCGACAAGCGTTCATAATCAAAGGTCTCGAGCATGGCGCGATTCGCCTTTCGACACGCGCTTGATCTCGGCATCGGTGCGTTGGCGCACGGAAGGATTTCGTTTGCGGCGGCTACAGCCGAAGGCCGGGTGTTCGGCACCTGAAATTATCCGGCGGACCGCCAACCTTGCACAGTCTTACTACGAGTTTGTGACGTTAGATTACCTTCGAAGCACTTGAGAACGGCGTCAATAAGCTCAAATCGGCGGCTCCGATTTTAAATTTAGCAATCGAGCAGAATAGGCTGAAAGTCGTCGGGGGTCTTTATCGGCTCGAGACCGGCCGGGTCGAATTGGTAAGCTGACCGTCATCAGAGCGTTAACTTCTGAGCAATGCCGTTTGAAGCGACAAGGAAAGGTTGTTGTCTCTGCCGCCGAGTCGACCAGATCCTGGATCGGAGGGACAGATCTTACGCAGCGCGCCGGCGCAGCGCCTTCACGGGGCAAGCCCCACCCGTAGACAGAATGGATAGTGCGTTACGTACGGACCTGGCTACTTCCGGGAAGCCAGGAGCTTGGACAAATTTGTGCGATCATTTCGTTGAAAGGCCTTGAATCGCACGTAACGTCACATTGTACGATCTTGAAATGAGATCGCGACCTCTGACAAACGAACGTAAGCTACTCCTAGGGTGTGGGGCGATGGCATAACGATCTTGTCGTATTTCGAATTTGCGGCGAACGCTCGCCGTAAATGAGCCGGCGGCAACTCTCCCTTGCCGACGGTCGGGGCGATGTGTAGCAGCGTCGCTCCTCCCAGACTGACTTCGCCCGGCTTCCAAAATGAGGCCGGGCCTTTTTTGCCGTCGGGAAGACGTTAGCGCCTTGTCGACGCGCAACTTGCTCGATCAGCTCGTCCGGAAACCAGGCAAACTTGCGAGGCGAGTCCGGCAAGACAACACGCGTTACGACGACATCGGCATGCTGATTGTAAATCGTCAACAAATCGCAGCCTTCGATTCTAGCATACAAAGCAACGCTTCCGCAGCCATCAACGACTTGAACGGTTCCGGCCTGTTTTTCCTGTAGACAGGCCATACTGTGCCTTGCGCAGGAACACCAATACCGCAACGTACCGACCTAAAGAGGATATCGTGACGCGCACACAACGAACGCATTGGTTTTTGCGTCCCAAAGCCAACTGCTGTGCAGTAGTTCTTATTGTGCAACGGCATCTCTGTGCTCGAGTCGGCGGGTGCGCGAGATCAGCTGCCGACCGACGCGAAGAAAGACGCTTGCATGGAGGACGTGTTTCGCCTGCGTAGCACCCACATCCCGGATCGCACCGCCATCACTGCGTGTCTCAGAGCCAAGCAGGCGAGCTTGAGTCATCAATGTCGCGACCTCCATTGGCGATACCGCCAAAGAAAACACGGGACTCGAAGTCTCGTTTGAGTTGTTTGTTTGGATACGAATGCACACAATGCCTTTCGATACAGTCCTTATCGCCAACAGAGGCGAGATCGCCGCCCGCATCATCAAGACGTTGCGAAAGCTGGGGCTTCGTTCTGCAGTTGTCTACCACGAGGTCGATGCGCGAAGCCCGGCAGTCTGCATGGCCGACACAGCGATTCTTATCAGCGGTCACACGCCGATCGCGGCCTATCTGGACATCGCACAAATTATCGCCGCCGCTCACAAGGCGGGCGCCGGCGCTGTTCATCCAGGTTATGGATTTCTTTCCGAACAGGCTCAATTCGCCACGGCCGTGATAAAGGCCGGCATTGCGTTCATCGGCCCCGCACCCGAAACTATTGAACTGATGGGCGATAAGATTCGGGCCCGCAACTTCGTCCAGTCGAACGGCTTTCCAGTGGCCCCATCTGCAATTGAGGAGGACGATCCAGCGACGTTCGTCTCCAGGGCGCGTGCAATTGGAACCCCTTTGCTCGTAAAACCGTCAGGGGGCGCGGGCGGCAAGGGCATGCGGATTGTACGCGACGTCGATGCTCTGGAAGGCGCGATTGAGCAGGCTCGCTCTGAGGGGCAACGGTATTTTGGGGATCACCGGCTTTACGTCGAAAGTTACATTGAGAACCCGCGGCATATCGAAGTGCAGGTACTCGGCGACTCTTTTGGGAACATTGTACATCTGTTTGAGCGGGAGTGCTCGGTGCAACGCCGCTTCCAGAAGATCATCGAGGAAGCGCCCTCGCCAGCCCTGTCGCCAGAACTACGGAAACGCGTATGCGAGACCGCGGTCGGTATCGCACGCGCCGCGAATTATCAAAACGCAGGAACCGTCGAATTCATTTTCGATGCAGGAGAATTCTACTTTCTCGAGATGAATACGCGCCTACAGGTCGAACATCCCGTGACTGAGATGATCACCGGCATCGATCTTGTCGCCGAACAGGTCTATGCCACCGCGGGCCGAGAACTTGGTTTTGCTCAGTCAGATATCGTTTCGAACGGCCACGCTATCGAAGTAAGGCTGTACGCTGAAGCCCCCGAACGAGGCTATGTTCCGACGTCCGGCAAAGTACTTCTTCTCGAGTATCCGAGCGGGGTACGGATTGACAGTGGCATCACGCAGGGTCAGCCAATCACCACTGCGTTTGATCCCATGCTCGCAAAGATCATCGCGCATTCGCCGACGCGCACATTGGCCACCGCGACGGCCAACCGCGCGATTCAGGGGGTCATTCTTCTCGGCTGCGAGACAAACGCTAGCTTCCTCGCCCGCATTCTTTCCCACGAGTCGTTTGTCCGCGGACAGTTTCATACGGGATATCTGGAGGAAAACCCGCACATTGCCGCTGGTAACTCTGCTACCGCCCTACCGGCATTCCTGGCATCAGCTGCTCTCCTGACCCGACAAGTCCGCGAATCGGCCGATGCCGTGCCCGCGCTTCACGCTTCGCTTGGCCATTGGAGAAATTGACGTGTATCACTCCGTCGAGGTTGATGGCGTCGACCATCAGTTATGGCTTTCACCCTGCCAATCCGGCTCCTATCATCTTCACTTGCGCGACCAAGTCATTTCCCCGGTCGCGTTCGCGCAATACGGCGAGAATTCAGGTGTCCTGACCATTGCCGGCGAGACCGAACGGGTCCGCTTCGTCATCGAAGGCGACCTGATTCACGTCCACATCCGTGGCATGACGCGCGTTTTGCGCTACAGCGACCCGTTGCAAACGCTCGCTTGCGTGAACCAAGAGGAAAGTTCGCTAATGACCCGCGCACCGATGCCGGGAGTAGTCGTTACGATCGCGGTTTCGCCTGGTCAACCGGTATCCGCAGGCGCGGCGCTGATGATGATTGAGAGCATGAAGCTGGAAACTATTATTCGCTCTTCACAGGATGGCGTAGTCGGTCGAATCCATTTCAAAGAAGGGGAGAGCTTCGAGCGGGATGCTGTGCTGATTACGCTATCGAAAGAAGGGCGCTGAAATGCTACGAATCGCTTCTGGGGCGAATGTCAATTCGCAAGACTTTCGTCAAAACGAGCTCCACAACAGGCGCCTTGCTGACGAGTTGAAGGAGCGGCAACGTGCTGTCCGCTTCCAGCGGCCCGAGCGGGAGCTCGAGCGCCTTCGACGTCAAAATAAGCTGTTTGTACGAGATCGGATCGACGCCTTGCTCGATCCAAAAACTCCGTTCCTCGAGCTTTCAACGCTGGCCGCTAACAAGGCCTATAACGGCGAAGTGCCTGGCGCGGCACAGGTCGTCGGCATCGGGATCGTCGCGGGTCGCGAGGTGATGGTTCATGCAGACGATGCAAGCGTGAAGGGCGGCGCATGGTATCCGTTGTCTGTCAAGAAGATAGTGCGAGCCTTGGACATCGCAATCGAGAATCGTCTGTCAGTGATTCATTTGTGCGACGGCGCCGGAGGATTCCTACCTTTTCAGGCAGAGTTCTTTGCCGATCGCTACTTCGCGGGTCGGATCCTCCGTAACCAATCCATTCTCTCCAAGATGGGAGTACCGCAGGTCGCGATCGCAATGGGTCATTGCACAGCGGGAGCGGCCTACGTCCCGGCGCTTAGCGAATTCAACATTATGGTCGAGGATACGGGAGCTATATTTCTCGGTGGCCCTCCAGTCGTGAAAGCTGCTACCGGTGAAGACGTATCGGCACAGGAGCTTGGGGGCGCCCACATGCATACGAGCGTGTCGGGCACGAGCGATTATTCCGCGAGCTCCGAGATGCACGCTATTGCGATCGCACGTGATATCGTTGCCCGATTCCATCGGGCCGCGAAGACTCCGATTGATCAAGCCGCCCCGGAGCCCCCTGCCTACGACGCATCGGAACTATACGGCATTATTCCCAAGGACCCTCGAGTGCAGTTCGACATGCGGGAGATCATCGCCCGCATGGTCGATGGCAGCCGATTTCACGAATACCAGCCGCGTTTTGGCACGTCCCTGCTGTGCGGTTTCGCGCGGCTTCATGGATATCAAATAGGGATTCTTGCAAATAATGGCGTGCTGCTCAGCGAAAGTGCGCTGAAGGGCGCTCACTTCATCCAACTATGCGACAAGAACCGGACGCCCCTGCTCTTCCTGCAGAATACAACGGGCTTCATGGTCGGCCGCGAATACGAGCGCCGTGGCATAACCAAGGATGGCGCCAAGCTGATCATGGCCGTCTCGGGAGCGTCGGTCCCAAAATTCACGGTCGTTTGCAACAGCTCGCACGGAGCAGGTACCTACGCTATGGCGGGACGTGCTTTCGATCCTCGGTTCGTCTTCACCTGGCCGCAGTCTCAGATCTCTGCGATGGGCGCCGAGCAAGCGGCAGGTGTGCTGACCCATGTTAAGACCAGACAACTGGCCCGGGATGGTGGGCGACTCGCAGAGCAGGAGCTAGCAGCCATTCGAGGTCCCCTTCTCGACGAGTATCGGGAACGATCGAGCGCCTACTATGCAACCTCTGAAATCTGGGACGACGGAATTCTTGATCCAGTCGATACCCGAAGTGCACTCGCGATCGCCCTGAGCGCTTCGCTGAATGCTCCCATAGAAGCGCCCCATTATGGCGTATTCCGAATGTAGCCGGCAGGAGTCGAACGTCCGTGTCAGTGGATTCTACTCTCTAACCGGAGTCCAAATCGACGGATCGTCCTGTCCCCGGCATGAGCCAGATTGGTGTCGCCCACATTCCGCGCAGAACTCGAATTCGCGACCTTGGTCAAATAGATCAACCCGAGTGGGGCGTTGAATTCGGTGACCACGTTGTCGATCAGGACGACGGCGTCGCGTCGACGCAGGTGGAGCTGGGTCGCATAGGCCTGATTGGCCGCGCATCGAACCTCGCGTGGGGACTACGCAAAGTGCGTAACACTCGAGATGATCTGCTCGTTACACTTCTAGCATTGCGTGGTGTAATTGCGAGGCTCCTGCGGGTCGAAGTCATCGACATCTGGAGTTCGCGATCGATGCAAGCGCGGGCTGCCCTGCTGACTCTGATCCACCAACGGACGCGTCAGTCACACTAAGGTGCGCCCTACTGATGGATTGTTGGTCCATTCATCGCCAATGATAACAATCCTTAGGAGGAGACAAGCCATCATACCGATCGCGGTCAACGATTCCGCGACGGGCTGGTTGCAGAAGAAGTCATCCCGCCATGCTCGACTATGGAACCACCCACCGTCTTGCCGTCCGATCGTCTGATCTGATCTCGAGCAAAGAACACTTGCTCCTTTGCAGGTGAACGCCATGGATAGCTTGATTCTTACGCAGCGTCAGGTTGTAGGATTGCAGAGCGGACTGACGTTCAAGCTGACACCGCGCATGCCTCGACGACGCATACGCGGTCCGAGCCGGACCGGTTGCCGAGCTGCATGACCCCACCAACGCCCGTTTCGAATGACGCCTCGCTGTTGAACGCAGAAAACGAAAAAGGGTGAGAATGATTTCATGGCGCGCGCAAGTATCGATAACCAGTGACTTAGGATCAGTGCAAACATCCACTAAGCAGACGCTGCCGGTAACGAGCGCCGATGATGCCGGCCGAGACGCGCGCAAGTTGCGCAACGCGCTCTAAGGTCAAGTATCTCAAAGAGGAGGAGCACCATTTGTGATCGAGACGGCGCGACATAATGCCATATCAGGAGCAACATGCAGTGTATTTGGTCAGGATCTCGAGCTATGCGCCAGCGCCAGCTGGGAGCATCAACGGCGAGTAGTCGTGTGTGGCATCGACGTCATCCTGCAACCGTCGAGTTCGGCTCGATCCACAAAACCGCAACGTTTGTCCGATCATATATCAGCAAAGAACAGCGTGGGTATCGACAACATGGAAGATGGGATCATCTAGCGGATTGAGGTCGCGCTCGCACGCGCGACTGGCCAATTGGAACGACTAAGCACGTGGAGAGCAATGAACGCCCTCAAATCGATCATTAGCAAAGTTGCTACAGGTGCCACGCTGACCCGCGAGGAGACCGCAACAGCCTTTGAAATCATGATGTCGGGCCAGGCGACCTCCTCCCAGATCGGAGGATTGTTAATGGGGATGCGGGTACGTGGTGAAACCGTGGAAGAAGTCACCGGCGCAGCCTCGGCCATGAGGAGCAAAATGCTCCGGGTCAGTGCGCCCCCCGATCCCGTCGACATCGTTGGTACGGGCGGTGACGCTTCGGGCTCAGTCAACGTGTCCACATGCGCCTCATTCATCGTCGCCGGGGCCGGCGTTCCGGTGGCCAAGCATGGCAACCGCGCCGTGTCCTCACTATCAGGCGCTGCTGACGTCTTGGCCCGACTCGGCGTGAAGGTCGACCTCCCGCCTGTAGGCGTTGCTCGTTGTGTGCACGAAGCTGGCATCGGCTTCATGCTTGCGCCCATCCGTCATCCGGCTATGCACCACGTTGCCCGGATCCGAGCGGCACTTGGGACCCGCACGATCTTCAATCTAATCGGCCCGCTCGCAAATCCGGCCGGAGTCAAGCGGCAGATTGTCGGAGTGTTTTCGCGTCGATGGGTGCAGCCCTTGGCGCAGGTGTTAAAGAACCTTGGTGCTGAGTCGGTGTGGGTGGTGCATGGCTCAGATGGACTCGATGAGATCACCCTCACCGGGCCGACGTTTGTTGCCGCGCTAGAGAGAGATGCGATCCGTACCTTCGAAGTCACCCCGGAAGAAGCGGGCCTCGCCCGCTGCCACAACGAGGCGCTGAGGGGCGGCAACGCCGATGCCAATGCAATCGCGCTGCAAAGCGTGCTCGACGGCATGTCAAGTCCGTACCGCGATGTTGCTCTTCTCAACGCCGCCGCGGCAATGATCGTGGCCGGCCACGCAACCAGCTTGAAGCACGGCGTCGCCCTTGGGCAAGAATCCCTTAATAGCGGTGCGGCAGCCGCGCGATTGAAACACCTGATCGCGATCTCCAATGCTTGACACGGCCGACGTACGACATTTTGAACACCAACATCGAAGCCCTACGAGCGCGAAGAGATTGCAGGCGCAAAGCGCGAGTTGCCTCTGCCACACGTCGAGGCGCTTACCGCGGTTGCCGGGTCACAGACGCAGCAGCCCCGCTTTCGAATCGACGGGAGCGGGATGCGCGAAAGGCCTCAGATCGCGAAGACCAGTGCGAAGCAGCCTGCCGAGACAATCAGCAAAGGCCGCGGCCGAAGCTTAGGTTCTCAATTTTGTGTGCACGCAATGCGTCAAAGGATGAGCAATGACGTCCCCATGAACGGTAGAAGCGCTCGCATTTATGGCAAAGATAGAACACATCGTTCGGAAATTTCGGGAGGTCATCGATACAGACAGCTCCATCCCCCGAAATCTGCGGGGTACGCTGCACACAACACTCGATAAGCATCTTCTCGCTGCAAGAAAAGCAGATTGTCGACGATTCCGGAATCCACTGGGTGCTCTCATGCCGCTACGCGCGGAGAGCTGCCGACGCTCCCAAACCTCGGAGGTGGCGTCATCTTGCGGGCCCGGGGGTGCCGATGGTTCACCCGCACCTATACCGATGGCGACGACGAGTTCGTGAGCCACGGCTTACGCTTTTTGACCCAATCCTGCGCGAAGGCCTTGATGCCCGGAGTGCCTCAGGATCGTAGGGATAACGTCCCTAAAATACGGCCGGCTTCTGAAGGCTGAAGTGCGCAAGTACTATCTGGATGATATCGCCACAACGAAAACGCGGAAAACCGAACGCCGGAGCTGCGCTCTTCGATCATGCCAACCCCTTGCCGCCGGGCTCGGCTTCGATTTAGTCGACGTCTTCACCGGCGGCGTTTCCGACGCGATTTTACCGCGTCGCACCGCGGATATCTGCCATCGCCATTTGCCGCCGTACGGCGGCGCGCTCGCGCATTCGTGCGGCTCGTTCTTCAGGGCAGGCGCCGCAGCTGGGGTGCATCTCGTGAATTGCGTTGGCGGGACCAAACGCACGCTATGGCGTGAGGGTCGAGTGCGGAAGACGTGGTACTGTGTATTTCTCGGTTGCGGCGACTAATTAAGCTTGGCATCGCGAGCTCTTCCACTTTTCCTATCGGCGTTGCCCGGTGAGCCTCGGAAAAATTTGATCCAGCGACAAGACCAATGGGCTTGAATCGCACGTAACGTTAAATTGTACCATCTCAAGGTACATCAGTCTCGGGCCGGTCGAGATAAGGATTGCGAATGTTCGAGCATGTCAGAATCGCACCGCACCGCCTTATCTCGATCATCGCGACAGTGCGGCTTGCGGGTGGTCCTGATGGGCTCGACAATCTTCGGCCGGCACCATACGCCTTCTCTGATCCACATTGCTGGAGAGCTGGTCAATTCAGAGGACGTCAACGTCACCCCTACCGCGCTGTGCGGCTCCCCCCAATTGAAGATGGGAAACCGAGTTCCTCCGCGGGCCGGGACACCCGTGGAGATCAGTTGAACCAAGGCGTTTTTGGTTCTGTTCGCTCAGCCCGCTTGGAGCTCGCACGGCGCCATCATCTCGGAAATGCAGGACGGTCGATCCGACCTCGGATGGTTCCAATCGGCCTATATGTGTGGTGAGCCTGTAAGTCGGAAACCTGAAGAAGATAACGTCATGGTGCGCTTATCACTACGCGCAGATGCACGCCAGCGCTGTCGGACGAAACGGAGCCCGTGACGAAGCGCCTCCGCCTTTACGCTTTAAGAGATTTACATCGAGCCTGGGCTGATGACGTCGTCAAGACCGTATGCTTCCGACTGAGATCGCTTGACTGCTCGCGTGCCTGAAGGCCATCCGATGCGATCTGATCGCGATCGAGAGCTTCCGAACGACTCAGGAGGTCAAGGGTTTAAGCAGTTTTGCAAGTACGTAGCGAACCTGAGCGAAAAGGGGACAAAGGTGGATCTTTGCACACTGATTGAGCGTAACGCGTCGTTTACTCCCGACAAACCCGCGATCCACTTCGACGGGGGCACCCTAAGCTACGCCGCCTTCACTCAAAGGATCGAGCAAATCGCTCGTGCTC
Source organism: Bradyrhizobium sp. 142 (assembly GCF_023074015.1). Classification (NCBI taxonomy): domain Bacteria; kingdom Pseudomonadati; phylum Pseudomonadota; class Alphaproteobacteria; order Hyphomicrobiales; family Nitrobacteraceae; genus Bradyrhizobium; species Bradyrhizobium sp. 142. The sequence continues at coordinate 2,116 of NZ_JADPKQ010000364.1, read as the reverse complement.
TAAAACATCAGCTCGGCATCGAGAGAGGCGACCGCGTCGCGATCCTTGGGCTCAACCGGCCCGACTACCTGGCCCTGCTCTATGCCTGCGCGCGACTCGGCGCAATGCTCGTTCCATTAAATTGGCGGCTTACGGTCGCGGAACAGTTGTTCATCCTCTCCGACGCCCGTCCCAAAGTGCTAGTTCTAGAACAGGCCTTTGATGCACTGCTACCAGCTCTGGCGGGGCAGTTGCCTGATACCTTTGTTGCCGGGTTGAACTTTTCGCCTCTCGGCGGAAGTAAGTGGGACTGCCTGGTAGACCAGGGTCGAGGCGACGATCGCAATCAGCACACGGACCTGTCTTGCCCGCTTCTGATTGTCTATACTTCGGGTACCACAGGGCGGCCGAAAGGCGCTGTGCTGCGTCAAGAAGCGTTGCTGTGGAATGGAATTATGAGTCAGCACATGCATAACCTCGGCTCGACCGATCATGTCCTGACAGTCTTGCCGCTGTTTCACGTTGGCGGCCTGAATATCCAGACCACGCCGGCGTTGCATAACGGCGCGACCGTCACCATTCACACGCGATTTACGCCCGAGGCGACGCTTGCTGCGATCGAACGCGACAGACCTACGCTGGCAGCGTTGGTGCCTACCACGATGCAATCCCTAGCCGACCATCCTCAGTGGCGGACGACGGACCTCTCCTCACTGAAGGCAATTTGCACCGGTTCAACGATGGTCCCGCAGCACCTTATCGAACGCTTTGTCGCGCGTGGGGTGCCAGTACTGCAGGTTTACGGTTCGACCGAGACCTGCCCTATTGCTGTGTATACGAGGCTCGGCGGCGATCTTGCGCGTAAGGGCTCGAGCGGCTTGCCCGGCCTATGCTGCGAAGCGGCTATTCTCGATGATACCGGCAACGAGTTGCAGGCAGGCAGCCCGGGCGAGATCGCCGTACGGGGCCCCAATGTCTTCAGCGGGTATTGGGGCGCTCAACAAGCAACGCGCGAGCCTTTGCACAACGGCTGGTATCTCACCGGTGACATCGGCCGCCGCGATGCCGATGGATACTTTTGGGTTCATGATCGCAAAAGGAACCTGATCATTTCCGGTGGAGAAAATATCTACCCGGCGGAAGTAGAGCGCGCGCTTATGGAGCATCCCGATGTCGCAGACTGCGCCGTTGTCGGTCGACCCGATCCGCGCTGGGATGAGGTGCCGATCGCTTATGTGATCAGGCGGCCGGGGGTTCGGCTTGACGCGGAAGCACTAACGGCGCATGCAGGCTCGCAGCTCGCCCGCTTTAAGGTGCCGCGCGAAATTATTTTCACGGAAGAGTTGCCACGAACGGCGCTGGGCAAGATCCAGCATTTCGCGCTGAAGGGGCTTACACGATCAAGCCAGCACAACGACGGCGACTGAAGATTTCGATCGGGTGTGGCATTTCCTTTACCCCGCAGGCGTGGCCGCTGAGGGCCGCGAAACCCCACGGGTCACCGCGTCTATGCGAACACGGCAGCTGCGAGTTGATCATTGTCGGCGCCTTTCCGTCGAATAACGTTGCCCCGAGGTCGCTGATGCCGCGGATCCTCATTATGAATGCCGGTACCGCGCAAATGTCGGGCTCTGATCTGGCGACAACCAAGTTTCGCTTGCCTCCAATTCGGCCAAGACGTCGTCCATGTCTTCACAGGTGCCGCACTCTTCCAGGAAGTTAATGGAGGTGCTGAGCCGGAGCGACGTCGCCAGTTGGGTACCCATCCTCACTCAGCCGATATTCCGATCGTCTATCCCATCTCCGTTTTTGGCTCCTCGACGCCGCCGACGCCCGCGTCAGTTAGAGCTTTGCCCGTGTTGCTGCCGGCGTATTCTGGGACGTGATCGAACTACCCATGCCGTCTTTGGGAGCGCGATTTGTATCAATCTTCCTATCAACCGATGAGTAGCGCGCCATTCGAGCCCGTCCGGGTTCAAAAGGAGAGATCGCTCTTGCGAGCCTGCGTGGACGCTCGCCCTCGACGAGTGCTTGCAGCGTAACCGGCATGAGGCCCCCACCTCGCCATCGCGAGGTTCGCCTGCGATACAGCCTGGCATGAGCTGATCGGTGGAGGTGAAGCGATGGCAAATGCCAT
>NZ_JADPKQ010000135.1:0-1116 GCF_023074015.1 Bradyrhizobium sp. 142 | reverse complement strand
TTTTGGGATTCATCTCCAATCCTCCTGCTGACGGCGGCGGAAGGGCTGGGCTGCGCTATTGGTCAGATTCCTAAACGGGATCGCCGGATGGCGTCACCACTCTCAAGTGCGCAACAACCCATGGACCAGGTTTTTTAACGGGGTCACGTGCCACCAAAATCGTATCGGCCGCTCCCTTCCGGTCGGCAATCTAGCGCCGGCCGTTTCTATCCCACAGGGGGAACGCAGCGCCGCGCATAGTTTTTTAGAAGGCGCGCTCACCAAGGCGGGATTGCTGAGCGCAAAGCGATGATCGACCGTGGACACGATCTGTCGATCACCAGGCAGGCGGAAGTTTTGAAGATCAGCCGCGGCAGCGTTTATTATCTGCCGCGCCCGGTGTCGTCCGCCGACCTCGCGATCATGCGACGGCTCGACCGGTTGCATCTGGAGTTTCCTTTCGCCGGTTCGCGTATGTTGAGAGGCCTGCTGGCTGCCGAGGGGTGCAAGATCGGCCGCCGGCATGTGAAGACACTCATGCGGCGGATGGGGATAGAGGCGCTGTACCGCCGTCCACGCACCACCAAACCTGAGCCCGGGCACAAGATCTATCCGTACCTGCTGCGTGGCATGGAGATCACGCGCCCGAACCAGGTCTGGGCGATGGACATCACCTACGTCCCGATGGCGCGCGGCTTCGTGTACCTCGCTGTCGTGCTGGACTGGGCGACCCGCCGGGTTCTGTCGTGGCGGCTCTCGATCACCATGGAGGCGGCGTTCTGCGTCGAGACACTGGAGGATGCTTTGGCTCGTCACGGCAGGCCCGAAATCATCAACACGGATCAGGGCTCGCAGTTCACCGGCTCGGCCTTCACCGGCGTGCTCGCCAGCAACGGCATCGCCATCAGCATGGACGGTAAAGGAGCTTGGCGGGACAACGTGTTCGTCGAGCGGTTGTGGCGCAGCGTCAAATACGAGGAGGTTTACCTGCGGGCCTATGAAACCGTCAGCGAGGCACGCAACTCGATCGACCGATATCTCGACTTCTACAACCGCGCATCAGAACACCCATCTGTCTATGTTGTTGTAGAGAAGAGACTTTGCTGATTGGGATGCGATCCCGTGGGGTATCTTGGG
>NZ_JADPKQ010000155.1:0-1144 GCF_023074015.1 Bradyrhizobium sp. 142 | reverse complement strand
CCACCACGTGGGTCACCAGCGCCGTTGAGGCCATGCCGCTCTCGATCAGTCGCGGCAGCACCTTCGCCTGCACCACGCCGTCGGTGCAGCCGCGGCAGGCGTATTTGGGACGGATCGTGCGCAGCACCCGCAGGATCGCCGGGATCACGTCCAGCACCTCGCTGACGTCCTCGCCGATCTTATGCAGGCGGCCGTCGCAACACGGGCACGCTGTCGCGTCCGGCTCCAGCACCTGCTCACAGCGTGGCAGGTGCTTGGGCAGCGCGCCGATGTTGCGGCGGGCCTTCTTGCGCGGCTTACCAGCCGGCTTGGTCGCAGCCGCATCGTCGTTGGCCGGCGCAGCTGGTGTGACGCCGGTCTCCAGATCGTCCAGCTCGAGCGCGAGCTGCTCGTCCACGAGCACCGCAAGTCGCTCCGAGCGCTTCCCGAAGATCATCTCCTTGAGCGCCTGCATCGCCACACGTAGCTTCTCGTTCTCGGCGTCAAGCGCGAGCACCATCTCGGTCAGAGCTGCGGTGTCGGTCGGGAGAGCGTCGGGACGAATCGCCATGATCAAACGATACATCCGCGCGCCACAGGCTCCAGCGAAATCCACACGCGTCATCCGACGAGCGCCGGCTGCTTCACAGGCTTCGGCGACACACGCGTCCACTCGAGCCCGTCGAGCAGCATCGCGAGCTGCGTCGCACTCAGATGTATCACGCCGTCGCGGATCGGTGGCCAGGTGAAGCGCCCTTGGTGCAGCCACTTCGTCACCAGCACCATGCCGCTGCCGTCCCACGCCAGAAGCTTCACTCTGTCCATGCGCTTGCTGCGAAACACGAAGACGTCGCCGCAATACGGGTTCGCGCGCAGCGCTTCGCTCACCAGCGCCGACAGCGTGTGCACCGACTTGCGGAAGTCGACCGGCTGCGTCGCCAGCACCACCTTGAGGTCAGACCGTAGCGCAATCACCGGATACCCCGGAGCGCCGACAGCACCGTCGAAAGCGTCGCCAACTCCACGCCTGGCTCAACGCGGATGCGCGCTCCACTCACCTCGATCTCGATCACCCCGCAGGGCTTGGCCGGCCGCGCGGCGATCTCCAAAGGCGTCGTTTGTGCCGGCGAAATACGCTCGGACTCGCCAGCTGTCCCGCCACCGC
>NZ_JADPKQ010000181.1:0-55591 GCF_023074015.1 Bradyrhizobium sp. 142 | reverse complement strand
GCTTGCCCTTCCAGGAAGAGCGTCCAGAGGCTCAAAGGCAAAATCGATGGGCTTCTGGTCTCCGGCAACAAAGATCCGTGGCCTGAGGTACGCGACCAGTTGAACCGACTTCTGCGCGGCTGGTCGAGTTACTTCAGCTACGGCACCCGGCTGATGGCCTACCGGGCGGTCGACAATCACGTCTATGATCGCGTGCGACACTTCCTGCGAAGACGGTGCAAGGTGCAAGGACGCGGCACACGAAGGTTCCCCGCTGACCATGTCTTCGGGCCCGCCGGCGTGCTGCGGCTCCGCCGCGTGCATCTGGGGCCGCTGCCGCGTGCCATGTGATGAAACCAGTCGGAAAGCCGGATGCCGGAAATCGGCACGTCCGGTTTGATGAGCGGGGAGAGGAAACGGGACGTTGCCGCACGGCCCAAGTCACCGCGCCTCTCCTCGACTCTACTCGCTCCATCCGGGCTACGGCACTACGGCACTACGGCGAAGAAGAATATTACGGCGCCGGGATCGATAGCAGGCTGGAAATGCTGCGGCCGCGGATGTCGTAGACGCGGGCGAACACGACGTCGTCGCGCTTGATCTCGACCATGACCGGCGCGGTAAGGCCCTTACAGTAGAACTCGCCGAGCGTCATCGCGAAATCGGCCGCATTGGAATCCCAGCCGATGGTGAAGTCGGGCCCGAGCGCGACCTGGGCCGGCCGCTGCGGGCCGCACACCGCGACCTTCCATTTGCGATTGCCCGGCGCGACTTCCTGCCGCTCGATCAGCTGCTCGCGCAATTCGTCGGAGGCCTGCTTCAGCGCCAGGCCCCAATAGTCCAGCATGAAGCGATCGTCGGCGCCGCGCACGGTGCCGGCGATGTGGTTGAAGTGTGTGTACTGATAGGGATGCAGCCGGATCATCTCGGCGAGCGGCAGTGCAAGACCGAAGCAGAAGGTGGCGAGCACGACCGGCTGCCAGGTGCGGTGGGTGGCACGCAGGCGCTCCATGACCCAGCCGAAGGCGACGCCGCCGAGCACCGCCATCGGCGGAATCACGAAGACGAAATGGCGGATGCCGTTGTAGAGCGCCGGCCGTTTCACCATCGCGATCGCGAGCGGCAGGGTCGCTGCGAGCGTCAGCATCAGCAGGATGGTCTTGCGGCGCCCCGAGACGTCGGGTCGCGGCAGCAGTGCGAAGGTGCCGACCACGGCGCCGACCATCAGCACCAGCATCACCTCCGGAAGCTGAAGCGCGAACAGCGTCGGCAGATAGGACCAGGGCATGTCGGGCACGGACACGATCGCGCCGTCGAACATCTCCTTCCAGGGCTTTTCGAAGAAGTGCGAGAAGTAGGTCAAGGCCTCGAACGGATTGCCGGGCTCCATGATCGACCAGGGCCAGATCAGCCCCATCACGAGGTAGCCGAGCACGAGGCCGGGCAGCAGGATATAGACGACATGGGCGAAGCGGCGGACCGACTCGCGAAGGCCCTCGGTGCGCAGCTCCTCCAGGAACAGCGGGATGAAGCCGATCATGGCGTAGACCAGCGCGAGCCCGCCGAGAATGCGCGAGCCGATCGCCAGGCCGGCGCCGAGGCCGACGATCAGGATCGTGCGCGGCGAAGGCTGCGGATATTCCTCGGCGAGCCGGACAAGGCCCAGCATCAGGATGATCATGGCGACCGCGAAGGGGGCGTCCTTCGGATTCATGAACATGTGGCCGTAGAAGATCGGGCAGAGCGCGAGCAGCAGCAGCGCCGCGAGGCCTGCCAGCGGCCCGCCGACGCGGCGGCCGAGCCGCCAGGTCACGGCAAGGCCGATCACGCCGACGATGGCGCCGACCAGACGGCGCGTCTCGAACAGCTCGAGCGGAATGATCTTGTGCAGCAGGGCCGCGACCAGGTCGAAGCCGCCGCCATACATATAGAGGTTGGCGAAGGAGAGCGCCGCGGTGTCCTTGAAGCCGGAACCGAACATGCGCAGCAGCAGGTCGGCATATTCGGCGTGGGTGTAGTCGTCCCAGCCGAGCCCATAGTCACGGAAGGTCAAACCCGCGGTGACGGCGACCGCGGCCAGCACCAGCATGGCGAGATCGTCGCAAGTCCGTTCGATCGAGCGCCGCAGAGGCGTATCGATCGCCGAAGTCGTGATGGATGTCATGGCTATTGGTGACCCGGAAACCCCTCTTGGCCCTGCTGGTGCGCATGAGCCTCAACCCCGGTCTCCCTATAGCGCAGTTCCATTACCAAGTAATTGGGCATTATGGCTAAATTCCTGTGCGACGCAGCAAATCCGGGAAACTCCACAGCACGCCATAGCTAGCGGGCCGTAGCTGAAGGGAATGTGAATAAGTCACTGATATCCTTTCCTTTAGGAACGCTGCCTACAATTGGACGTTGGCGAGGAACACAGTATGACGGTATCGTAGCGTAACGGGTGTCGCGTGTGGGTGTGCGGCCGGGGGTTGGTTAGATGATCTTGGCATTGCTGATCGCGGGGATCGTCGCCGTTGTGGCGGGCCTCCTTGCGGTCCTTTTCGGCTACACCGTCAGGGATTTCAGCCTCGGCAGTACCCTCATAATCTCAGGCACGATCGGCGTCTGCTCCGGGATGTTACTGGTCGGCCTCCACGTCGTGGCGCTGGAGCTGAAGGGTATCGCTTGCCGGCTGGCCGGTTCGACGGCGCCATCGGACGTTCGGGTCCGGCCGGTACTGCCCTCGGGGCTCGCGATGCCTGGGCCGGGTGCGACCGAGCCCACGCCTGCTGCGGCGATGCAAGTCGAACCACCGCCGCCATCGACCGCCGCGCCGCCGCCGTGGCAGAGCGAAGCAGCCGCTCGCGAGCGGCCGCGCGGCGAGGTCCCAGCAGAGCCGGAAGCACCTCCGCCGGTGGCCGAAGTACCGCGCCGGCGCAATCTGCTGTTCGCCTCGACCTCGCGCAAGGAGCGCGAGCGCGCGCAGGCGAAAGGGATGGACGGCCTGCCGCCGCAACTGCCTGAAGAGTCCGGGGAGCCTGCTGCGCCGGAGGTCCCGCCTGCGAGCTTCGATGATGCCTGGCCGAAGCAGGACCGTGCCCGGCCATCGGAGCCGGCCGTGGCGCGGCGCCCGCCGCCGCGTACCCCCTCGACCTTCGAGCCCGCTCCGCCTCAGCCCGAACCGGAGCTACCGCCGGCCGAGCAGCCGCAGGTCACCGTGCTGAAATCCGGCGTTGTCGATGGCATGGCCTATTCGCTCTATTCCGACGGCTCGATCGAGGCGCAGATGCCCGAAGGCATGATGCGCTTTGCCTCGATCGACGAGCTGCGCGCCCATCTCGACCAGCGGTCTTGAGCAGCCCGCAGGCCAAGTAAAGCGTCGTCTTCGTACAGCTTCACCAGTCATCGGCTCATATTGGTCAGTCGTCACGGTTCAGCCGAACGTATTGTTGACACGGAATACTTTGGCGTCGTCAATCCGATGCGACAGACGCAAGGCGGAGAAAGGTCGGGTCCATGTCGGATGCCGGGGCTAAGAATTTCATCGAGCTGACGGCGAACATCGTGTCGGCCTACCTCAGCAACAATCCAACGCCGGCCGCCGAGATTTCGAACCTCATCAGCCAGGTGCATGGCGCGCTGGTGCGGGTCTCGTCGGGGCGCACGGAAGCGGCACCGCTCGAGCCGGCGAAACCGGCGGTTTCGCTAAAGAAGTCGATTGCGCCGGACTATCTGGTCTGTCTGGAAGACGGCAAGCGGTTCAAGTCGCTCAAGCGCCATTTGCGTACCCAGTACAACATGACGCCGGAACAATATCGCGAGAAGTGGGGCCTGCCGGCCGACTATCCCATGGTCGCGCCGAACTATGCGGTGGCGCGCTCGCAACTGGCGAAGAAGATGGGACTGGGACAGCAGCAGCGGAAGCGGAAGTAGTCGGGCCTTGTCATAAGCCGGCGTTCGGCAGGGTACAGGGTGGGCAAAGGCGCTCTTGCGCCGTGCCCACCAGCATTCATCGATCGCGCTCCGTGCGGTGGGCACGCTTCGCTTTGCCCACCCTACGCAGTGCTCACCAGGAGGTCTTCACGAAGCCTCCGCCAGCGCCTCTTTTGCGTCGGTCTTTATGCGCTCGACCATCGAGCGCAGGCCGTTGGAACGCTGTGGCGTCAGGTGGTCGCGAAAGCCGAACTCGTCGAACACCGCGAGGGCGTCGGTCGCGAGAATCTCCTGCGGCGTGCGGCCGGAATAGAGCGAGAGCACGATCGCCACCAGCCCGCGCACGATATGCGCGTCGCTGTCGCCGAGATATTTCAGGCGCGGCGCGCCGTTGCTGCGCTCGATGTGCTTGGCGAGCCAGACCTGGCTGACGCAGCCCTGCACCTTGTTTGCGGCGGAATGCTCGGCCTCGGGCATCGGTTCCAGGGTGCGGCCGAGCTCGATGACGTACCGGTAGCGGTCGTCCCACTCGTCCAGAAGCTCGAAATTGTCCCTGATTTCGTCGATTGTCGTCATGCTGGCCTGGGTTCCCGTTCAGACCAATATAGGGACGCAGGCGCGTGAAATCGATAGGGTTTGGGCCCTAATTCGCGCCCTGCGGGCCGCGCCATTCCAGCGCGAGGTCGTCCTGGGTCAGGGTATCGCGCGGCGTCTCGCTCGATGCGGTGTCGCCGTCGCCGGCCAACGCGATCGAGCCGGTGTGGTCGGGCGCCTTCTTGTCGTTCTTATCGGTCTTGTCGTTCTTGTCGTTGGTGATGTGCTCTTTCTTGTCGTTGATGATCTGGTAGATCTTGCGCGCGCCGTCCTGCGCGCGCTGGCCGATGATGGTCGCGGCCTGGCCGCCGACCTCGCAGGCCGCCGGCTGGCGCTTGCAGAACTGGCTCACGTCGGAGACGGCCGCGGTCGCAGCCTGCACTGCATCGGCGGCGCCGATCTGCGGCAGCTTGTCCGATTCAGGCGTCTTGTCCCGCGGCAGGAGCACCAGCACCAGCCCGAGCCAGAATGTGATGCGGAGCAGAAAGCGCATCTTGCGACCTGTTATGTTAGATCCCGCCGCGGCGATCCCCGCAGGCGTCCGACCTAGCAATCCTCGATAAATCGCAAGTGATTGCCTTCCGCTTAATTCGCGGAAAATTTGCGCAAAATTCTTTGCAATCGGCAGCCTTGTAAATTTTCGGTTGACGCGCCCGCCTGTGATCGTCCGCTCGCGCGCGTCTACCAATTCGAAACCATGACGCCGGGCGCGAAACCCTGTGTTCACCATCCCCGATGAAGACCTCGTCGAATTATCTAAAATGGTGCGTGATGGCGCGGGGGTTCGACGGCAGGCCGGACGGCCTTAGCACTCGTTTAAGGTCGCTCTGACACGGTGGCTCGACGATAAGGAGGCGTTCTGGCGCGTCTTCCAGACGATTGAGCCGAAGCGCGAGACCCGTGACAGTTTTGAGTATCATCCGCGATTGTCTCGATGCACTGCTGCATCCCTCCGCGCGTTACGATGCGCTGACGCGGGCGCGTCATCGTGCCTTCATGGCGCCGAGGCTGCTCGGAAGCCTGGCGGCGTTTGCCGCATTTCCGGTCTATCTTGCCATGCGCGGCGCGCCGAGCGCGATCGAGGTTGCCGCCTTCGCCTGGCTGATCGCGCCGATCCTGTTGTCCTGGTTCCTGTCGCGCACCGGCCGCTACGAAGGTGCGCATGTATTGTCGTCGCTGGCGCTCGCCGGCCTGATCATGGCGATCGCGGCCACGACCGGCGGGATCGAATCGTTCGCTGCGATCTGGCTGGTCGTGGTTCCATTGGAAGCCGCGCTGTCGGCCTCGCGCCGCGTCGCGGCCTTCGCCTCGCTGCTTGCGCTGTCCTGTGCGGGGATCCTGATCCTAGTCAGCCAGCTCGGCTGGTTGCCCGGCGACACCAGCGCCGCAGAACGCGGCGCGCTGATGGCGTTCGGCGTCGCGTCGGCGACGCTCTACGCCGCGGGCCTCGCCTTCGGTGCGGAGTCGCTTGCGCGCACCAGCGTTGCGCTGCTGTCGCGCGAAGAAGACCGCTATCGCCTGCTTGCGCGCAATATGAGCGACGTCATTTCGCGGCATCAGCGCAACGGCGCGGTCCAGTTCATCTCGCCTGCGGTCGAGAGCATGCTCGGCTTGCCCGTCGCCCGACTGCTCGGCCACGGTCTATTCGACCGCGTCCACGTCGCCGATCGCCCGGCTTATCTCACTGCGCTATCGGACGCTGCGCGCGGCGACGTTCGCAGCGTCGAATTCCGGCTGCGCCAGGAAAAGGCCGCTCCTGAGCGCGGTCAGGTCGACTTTATCTGGGTCGAGATGCGCTGCCGGCCGCTCGAGCTGGATCCGGGTCGCCAGAATCTTGACCAGCAGAATCTTGACCGGAAATTCGTGGGCGAGGTCGACGTCGTCGCCGTGATGCGCGACGTCACCGATCGCAAGCTTGGAGAGCAGGCTCTCGATCAGGCACGTAGCGCCGCGGAGTCGGCCGACGCTGCCAAGACGCGGTTCCTCGCCACCATGAGCCACGAGTTGCGCACGCCTCTCAACGCCATCATCGGCTTCTCCGAGATGATCGCGCAGGAGCAGACCTTGATGTTAGGGGCGGCTCAGCGCAAGGAATATGCCCAGCTCATCAACGATTCCGGCCAGCATCTGCTGTCCGTCGTCAACGGCATTCTCGACATGTCGAAGATGGAATCGGGCAATTTCGAGATTGCGTCGGAGCCGTTCGCGCCGCGCGCCTCGCTCATGCACTGCTGCAATCTGCTGGCGCTGAAGGCGCGGGAAAACGGCATCGATCTGATCACCGATGCGCCGCAGGATTTGCCAGTGATGACCGGCGATCCGCGCGCCTTCAAGCAGATCGTGCTCAACCTCGTTGCCAACGCCATCAAGTTCACCGAGCGCGGCGGTCTGGTCACCGTTAACGCGGCGGTATCGGGTTCGCAGCTCACGCTGCGCGTCAGCGACACCGGTGTCGGCATCGCGCCGGACGATCTCAAGCGTATCGGCGCCCCGTTCTTTCAGGCCGGCAAGACCTATCAGCGCCGCCACGAAGGCACCGGCCTCGGACTTTCCATCGTGAAGAATCTGGTGGCGTTGCATCTCGGCGAATTGACGGTACAAAGCAGGCTCGGCGAGGGCACTGCCGTCACCGTCAGACTGCCGCTCGTCTACACCCCGCCGGAGGCCAAGACGCCCGACAGGAAGGCGGCCGAAAACAAGATCGCTACGCTGACGACGGTGCTGCGTCAGGAACAAGACCAACTCCAAGACCAACCTGCGCTGGTGAAGAAAAGTGCCTAAGAAGTCTGCAAAGGATGAAGCTGCTCCGCGCCGCCGTGGCGCCAAGGCTGCGGTCATCGATGTCGAGACTGAGCGCAATCTGGTGATGCGGATCCTGCTGCACAGCCCCAAGGACACGCTGGCCGGGCTCGTCGCGGTTGCGGCCGTCAGCGCGATCGTCGCCAATGCGCTGTTCCTTCAGACCGGCCGGCATCCGGCGCCGATGTTCGGCACCGTGATCAATCTTCCCATGCCGTCGTCCGTTCCGCAGCCGAATCCCTTGCCACGCCCGCGCCCCGTCGGCGCCGATACGTCGCCGCTGGAGCCGAAGGCGACCGAGTTCCGCGTTGAGCCCAAACCTGCCGAGAGAGCGGCCGAGAAGGCCGTCGAGGCGACCGCGTCGACGCCGCGATCCGGCGATGCCATGACCAATCTGGTCAAGGCCACGACATCGCCCTCCGTCGCCGTGGCGCGTCCACCGGCGCCGATCCCCGTGCAGCAAAGCCCCGCTGCGCGGCGCATCTCCGGCGTGCAGCGCGCGCTGTCCGAATATGGCTATGGCCAGTTGAAGGTCACGGGCACGATGAGCGGCGAGACCCAGTCCGCGATCCAGAAGTTCGAGCGCGAGCACAAGATGCAGGTCACGGGTCAGGTATCCGATCGCCTGCTGCGCGAGCTCGGGGTCGCGATCGGCCATCCCGTCGAGTGATCGTCATTGGTGCGTGGAGGCTGGTGCCGATTGCAGCACTGGCCTATCGTCCGCCTCATGCGATTGAAATCAAACATTTGGGTCTCGGCCTATCTGCGCCGGTGCCAGACCGAAGGTGTGTTCGGCGCGGTGCGCCGTCGCGGCGCCGAAGAGGCGGGCGCGGTGTTCGTCAAGGTCTCGTTGCTCGACGGCCATGCGATGCTGTACGTGCCGGCGCCGCAGACCGTCTATGACGAGGGCCGGCCGGTCGATCGCTTCTTCGTGCCGGCCGCGCCGCAGCCGCTTCCTGAGCCTGCCGTCGAAGAGCGGCTGACCAAGGAAGTCCGCTTCGATCCGGATGCCTGGATCGTCGAAACCGAAGACCGCGCGGGACGGCATTTCCTCGAGCTGGCGAAGACCTGACTAGTGGTCTGATCCGTCCGTGCCCGTCCGCACCGCAGGCGCGGAGCCGGGCTGCACGCCCGGCCGCGGCTGGTGCGCGCTGACGCGCGCGCGCTGGCGTTCGCTGTCATGCAGCGACGGCTGGTATTTCGCGCGCGTCACGGCCAACGTCGAACCGCGCCAGGCGGCGAGCATGATCAGCGCGGAGCGCTCGCTGAGGCGATCATAGAGCCGCGACAGGCGGTACACGCTGTTCACGGACGTGCCGATCTCCGGCTTGAAGAACAACAGGATGCGCTGGAAGTTCGGGCTCGGCATGTCGAGCGCGCGGGCGGCGACCGCGAGCGCTTCGCCGCCGGGATCGTCGACGATCTCCGTTGCAACCCGCGAGGGCAGGATCAGGCTATCGCCGAGCTCGAAGGCAAAATTCTCGACATCGCCCGCGATAGACGCCATTTCCAGGATCTGGATTGCGCGCCTGGCGCGCACCGTCGGAATCCGCGGGGCTGCCTTAAGCGGCGTCTGCTCCAGATCTTGCAGGATCTGGGCGCGCTCGGATGGGCCGGCGCGGAAGAACAGGTCATGGATCTCGGCCGCGTCCTTCGGCTGCATCGCCATGTTCGAGGCCATGCGCCGCTCGGCCTCTGTGGGTGCGCGGAGCGGGGCGGGGGCGGGGGCAGGCGGTGTGGGAATCTCCCGCGCCAGCGGAACCCTGCGGCCCTCCAGGGCGGCCGTCAGCCCCAGCTTCTGCATGATCGGAGCGGGTGTGGATGGGTAGATCGCAAGCCGTGCCTTGACGGCGGCGCGCGTCGCGTCGTCGACCTGGTCGATCAGCCGGGTGGCAAGCTCGACGAACTGGCGTTGCTCGTCCTCGCTGTGGCTGCTCGCATGTACATAGAGGTCGGTCAGCACCCGCAGCAGGGTCGGACGGATGTCGACGCCCTCCCGACGGGAGAGGGTCATCAGCCCGTCGAATCCGGGAAACGGCGACTTGGTCATGGAGGCGTACGCAACTTGAAAGAGACTGTTGCCGCAGCCTATCGCACCTTCGTTTAAAGCCTCGTTAAGGAAAACGAGACGTGAAACGAGGCGCATCATTTGGGCCGTTGTCGTGCCGCAACGGGACTTTAGGGCGCGCCCGTGCGGTTACGGTCCGAGTGCGCATGTTTACACCCCGTTAACCATGAACTGATCTTAATGAGCCCATGTTGCAGAAGCGCGCTTGGTCGCGCGGCAATTGAAGAGAGCTGACATGGGGACCATCATTGAATTTCCGGTCGGTCGCCGGGTGGGCTCGTCGGGGGACGTCGCACCGCGCCCCGGAATGGGAACGATCCTGATCCTTCCCGCGATCCGTATCGAGCGCGAGGCGGACGAAACCAGTGGCGATCACGAGCCGGAAGCGGGCACAGCGCCGGGGCGCCGTCGTCGCCGCCGTTGACGTCCGGCTTTTTGCAATGCCGGGACCCATTCGCCAGATCCGGCCTTTCTTGTCGGCCATCCTGCTCGCGCTGTCAGGCGCGATGTTGGCTGCCTGTAGCGGCGGCGATTTCGGTCGCACCCGCGCCGACATGCGCAGCGACGACATGCATCGCTGGCTGGGGGCCGAGGTCACCGCCAGCGTCGGCCTGAAGCCGTCGCAATTCCAGCTCACCGACGAAGAGCGCCAGCTTCGCGACCTCGCCTATCCCTTGATCGAGCCGCCGCTGTCGCGGCCGGCCTGGAAAAGCGTGTTCGGCGACTACAAGGCCTTGCCGTCGCCCTGGCGCCAGAAGGTGGTGTTCGATCGCACCATGTACGGTCGCACGTTGATCGACGAGCCGCATCGCTCGCATTCTTCGCGCTATGCGCAGCTGATCGAGGACGTGCGCAACGACATCACCCGCTTCGAGCCGTTCTTCGGCTCAGCGATCCGCGTCATCGATCTCGACAAGAAGCGCAATGCCAGCATGGCGCGGGTCTCCGAGCTCTCGCCGAAGGAGAAGGCGGACGCGGTCGAGCGCATGCAGGAGAACTCGCTGATCGTGCAGTGGGTGCAGCAGTGCCTGGAGCAGCGCGTCGCGTCCTATCGCTGGGCCCTGGAGCGTCTGGTGATCCAGGCGCCCGACGGCATGGCCGCCGACGCCGATCGTCTCATCGGCGAACTCGCCGCCCAGACCGCCAACCCGCCGGTCGCGGCGCAGCCTGTCTACGGTCGCTCGGTCAGCGTTCGCGGCTGATTGCGCCCGTCTGCTATTGCCGCCTCGCCTGCGATAGATGGCATCGGCACCACCCCAGACGTCGGTCGTCCATTCCGGCCCTCCAGCGCGCACGCATGACCCATGCCTCAGCCCGCGACCAATCCTGAAACCAGCGCAGTGTGCGTCGACCCGGCGCATGAGCGTTGGCAACCGGTACCTGCCGCAGCCGCTAACTCTCTCGAGCATATTGTGATACCGCACTGATTGGTACTTGTCCTCCCAAGCCATAGGGATAGGATTATTTCGTTGCATCAAGTCATTTTGTCCAAAGGTCTTTCAAGATGAGCTTAGACGCCACAAATCCGTTTGAAACCCATCTGGAATTCACCCTGCCGCGGAAGCTGCTGGCACTTGCCATTCTGCTCGGAACGACCGGTTCAGCCGCCGCGCTGACCAAGGAGGCGGCGCTCGAGAACTGCCGGATGACGGTCGGCAAGCCGATCGTACAGGCATGCATGCGCGCCGGCGGCGGTCCAGCGGGAGGGGCCAATCTCGAAGCCTGCCGCGCCAAGGCTACGCCTCAGGTCAGGGCCTGCGTGATGGCGGCCCTCAACGCCGCCAACGGCCGCGCGAACGTCGCGGTCGAGCCTCCGAAGGAGGTGGCGCCCAAGCTGGATCCGGCGGCTGCTTTGCCGAAGGGCTTCGTCGCGCCGCCGCGCAGCATCGCCGACATCTCCGCTGTCCTCGACGGCGAGAAGCCCGACGAGAAGATGCTGGCAGAGCTGAGGTCGGACGCCGACGACGCGCCCACGGGGAAGGAATCGCGCCAGGACCTCGCGCAATTCTATTTCGATCGCGGCAATGCGCGCGCGCAGCTTGGCCGGCTCGCCGAATCCATCGCCGATGCGGACAAGGCCGTGGACGTGGGCCGCGGACTCGTCAGCGCGAACATGCTCGGGCGGATGATGCAGCTCCAGTCGCTGCAGCACTCCCTTGCGGGCGATCCGAAGCGTTCGCTCGAGATCATGCAAAGGCTGCTGCGCGAATCGGCCAGCATGCCGGGCGCCAAGGGATTGCAGTTCAATACCAACCGCGGGATCGCGTCCGTTCTCATCCAGATGGGCGACGTGGCGCAGGCCGAAGCGTATCTGCGCCGCAGCCTGACCGCGATTCAGGAAGCGCGCACCAGCGGTCATCCCAATTGGCGGTCGTCCTATGCCAAATTCGGCCAGAGCTGGGAAGGTGAGCTGGAGATTTCTCGTGCCCAGATCTTCGAGGCGCGCGGCCAGTTTGCCGAAGCCGAGGCGGCCTATCGCACCGCGGAGCTGCGCAAGCGGTCGAGCACGAAGGCCGTCCTCGACGCGGACAACCCGCCGGCGGAGACCATTCTGCTGCAAGCCATCGACGGCATCGTGCTGAATCAGGCCCGCATGAAGGCAAGGCAGGGGAGGCTTGCCGAAGCCGAGGTCGACGCGCGCCGTGCGCTGTTGTCGCGCCTGAAGGACACCGGCAAGTACAATCCCGTCACGCCGCGCTTCGTGATGGGGCTGGCGCGCATCCTGGTCGATCAAGGCCGTTACGACGAAGCCGAGAAGCTCGGCCGTGTCGCGCTGGAGATCAACAAGACGGTCGGTGTGCCCGAGGACTCGCAGGCGACCGTGCAATTGTTCTCGCAGCTTGCCGGCATTCTGACGCTTCAGCGCAAGAACGCTGAAGCGGGCGAGATGTTTGCGAGCATCGACAAGGCGATCGCCAAGTGGGAGCCGCAGCGCCGCCAGGCATTCGAGCTGAACCCGTCCCGCATCATGTCGCTCTACGGCGCCGGGCAATTGGACGCAGGCATCGCCGCCGCCGAGCAATTGGTGAAGAAGCAGATTGGCCGCGTCGGCGAGAACCATTTCGATACCGCTTCGGCACGCGGCACGCTGGCGGTCGGTCTGATGCGGGCGCGGCGCGATGCCGACGCGATCCGTGAATTCAAGGCGGCCATACCGGTGCTGATGGCGAGCGCCAACGAGAATGCCGATGACGAGAACACGAGCGTGGTGGCCGCGCGCAGTCAGCGGCTGCAGGCGATCGTCGAAAGTTACCTGCTGCTGCTCGGGCGTTCCGACGGAGCCGGCGGGATCGGCGAGGAAACCTTTGGCCTCGCCGATGCCATCCGCGGCCGGTCGGTGCAGCAGGCGCTTGCGGCCTCCAGCGCGCGTGCGGCCGCAAAGGACCCGGCGCTGGCCGAGCTCGTGCGCAAGGAGCAGGACCTGACCAAGCAGGTCAACGCCCAGCTCGGCACGCTCAACAACGTGCTCGCGCTGCCCTCTGCCGAACGCGACGAGAAGGGCGTTCAGCAGATCCAGGTACAGATCATGGCCCTGCGCCAAGAGCGTGACAAGGCGCGCCAGGAAATCAAGCATAAGTTTCCAACCTACGCGGATCTCGTCTCGCCGAAGCCCCCGAGCGTCGCCGAGATCCGCGCCACCCTCGGCGACAGCGAGGCGATGTTGTCCTTCTATTTCGGTCAGAGCGGCAGCTTCGTCTGGGCCGTGCCGAAGTCTGGACCGGTGGCATTCGCCGCGGTCAAGGCGAAGATCGGCGACATCGAGACCAAGATTCGCAAGCTGCGCGAGGCGCTGGAGCCGCAGGCCGCGATGATCTCCGATATTCCGCCGTTCGACCTCAAGCTCGGCTACGAATTGTACGAGCTGTTGCTGAGGCCGGTCGAGAGCGGATGGAAGCCGGCCAAGAACCTCATTGTCGTGACCAACGGCGCACTCGGCCTGTTGCCGCTGTCCTTGCTGCCGACGGCACCGGCGGAGGTGGCCGAGGACGAGGATCCACTGTTCATCGGCTATCGCAACGTTCCATGGCTGGCGCGAACCCATGCCGTGTCGACAGTCCCGTCGGCGGCGGCCCTGCGCACGCTGCGCCAACTGCCGCCGGGCAAGCCCGGCCGGGGCGATCTCGTGGCATTCGGCGATCCCTACTTTAACAGCGATCAGCAGGCCGAGGCGGAAGCCGTTGAGGCCAAGGTCCAGGTCGCCGACGCAAGCGCAAGCGTGATGCGCGGCGTGCCGCTGAAGCGGCGCAACAGTCCGAAGCTGGAAGGTGTGGACAGTGCCGAGCTCGGTCTGCTGCCCCGCCTTCCCGACACCGCGGATGAGTTGAAGTCGATCGCGCTAGCCCTGCAGGCGGATCCCTCGAAAGTGTTGTTTCTCGGCAAGAGCGCGACCGAGAGCGCCGTCAAGACCATGAATCTTTCCGGATTCAAGATCCTGGCCTTTGCGACCCACGGTCTCGTCCCCGGCGAACTGAATGGATTGACGCAGCCGGCGCTTGCCTTGTCATCCCCGGCGGTGACCGGAGAGAGCGGCGACGGCCTCCTGACCATGGAGGAGATTCTGAGTCTCAAGCTCGATGCCGACTGGGTGATCCTGTCGGCCTGCAACACCGGTGCAGGTGCTGGTGCTGGTGGCGAGGCGGCATCGGGGCTTGGCCGCGCGTTCTTCTACGCCGGAACGCGCGCGTTGCTGGTCACGAACTGGTCGGTGCATTCGCAATCGGCGCGGCAATTGGTGACCGACCTGTTCAAGCGCCAGGCGGATGATCCGAAGCTGTCGCGGAGCCAAGCGTTGCGCGAGGCTATGATGGCCCTTGTCGACGGCCCCGGTTATCTGGGCAGCGAAGGCAAGACCGAGTTTGCCTATGCGCATCCGCTGTTCTGGGCGCCGTACACCATCATCGGCGATGGCGGCGTACGTTGATTGCAGGTGAGGGTAGGTGAGGAATGGGTGAATTCATAATGAAGCGTCACATTCTGCTTGGGTTTATTGCTGCAGGTCTGCTGTTTTCGGGCGCATCGCGGGCGACGCCATTGATCACGGAGGAGGAGGCCAAATTGCCGCCGCCAAAGGGCGCGGTTGCGGCGGACCGGCGCGGCATCATGCGCGGCCCAAAGGTGGAGTTTGTCTCGCCGGGTGACTCCGTCAGCTCGCCTATGCGGCTGGTGTTGAAGTTCGAGTCGTATGGCGGGGCAAAGATTGATCCGGACTCGGTTAAGGTGCTGTTTCTTCGCACGCCGAATGTCGATCTCACTCCGCGGGTGAAGCCGTTTGTCCAGTCCGACGGCATCAACATGCAGGACGCGGAGTTGCCGCCCGGCGAATACACGGTTCGGGTCGATATCAAGGATAGCGACGGCCGGCCGGGCACGGCCATCTTCACCCTGAAGGTCGCGCCCAAGTGATGTGTCCGTACTGCCAATCCGTGAATGCGGATGGTGCGCTGGTCTGCGCGTCCTGCGCGCGCGACATCGCCGTCCCCGCGACGCTGATCGCGGAGTGCGACGATCTCCTGCGCAAGCGCGATGAGCTGCGTGACGAGCTGAAGCGGGCCAGAAGCGAGATCGAGGCCATCATGCTGCGCCGGAAGTCGCCCTGACGATGGAATGTCCGTTCTGCGCCGAGACGATCAAGGACGAAGCCATCGCGTGCAAGCACTGTTCGCGCGATTTAAGGGTCGTGCGCCCGACGCTGGTCGAGATCAACGGCATTGTTGCCGAGCTGGATAAACTGAGGCGCGATCTTGACCGGGCCAATGCCCGGCTGGAGCGATACAGGAACCCGCTGCGATATTTTGCAACGCATGCGGTTCTGTATGTCGTCATTCCGTCGATCCTGCTAACGCTCGCGCACATCCTCGTGACCATCACTTTCAACCTCTCCCCGATCCCGCTGCGGATTGCCTCGATTGCGGTGCCCCTGCTGTTCGGGTTCGTCGCCTATCCCCTGCATAGGGTTTCGGCGATGGGAGCGTTCCTGCTGGCGTTCCTGGCCGCGAGTGCCAGCATTCTGGCAATGCTGACGGTCACCGGGATCCACGATCGTGTCCCGATTCTGCCGACGGTGTGGGTTGAATGGCGCGAAGTGTTTGAATACGGATCGAGCATCCTGCTCGCTTTTGTCTCCGGAAACATTCTGGGCGTCCTGATCTTCCAGGTGCTGCCGCATGTGCTTGCGCAGGGAGGCAAGCCGAACGCGTTTGCCTTCAGGATGGCGCGCTTCCTTGGACAGCATGTCGGCGAAGAGCAATTGCGCCGCCGGGCGCGTTTGATCCAGGACCTCATGCAGACAGTGGGCCCGCTGGCCGGCATCGCCGCGACGGCCGTCGGCTCCATTTTCGCCGGCTTGAAGGGCTTGCTGGGATAGCTCCGTTCAGCGCCGTCGCCTGCTTCGGTCGGCCTTGCGTCGCGGCTTCTGTAACTTCGCGACAAAATCCTTCAGCGCGTCCGCCAGCGGCGCCGACGCGCGATAGGCAAGCCCGACCTCCCGCCTGACCTTGACCTCGATCTCGCGGACCGCGACGTCCGGATTGCCCTTCGCCACGCCTTCCGGAACGATGGCGATGCCGACGCCGGCCGAAACCAGCGCCATGGCCCAGTCCTCCGATTGCGCGATTGCCGCGGGCTGGCGGCGTTGCGCGGTGCGGCCGAAGAATTCGCTTCTCTCGCAATGACAGCGGTCGATCAAGGCAACGTCGGCGAGATCGGCGGCGCTGAGCTTGTCCTTGAGCGTGAGGGGGTGCGACGGCGGCAAGGCGGCGACATAGCGCTCGCTCCAGAGTGCGACGAAATGCTCATCTGCGCGCAGCATGCTCTTCGAGATGATCCGTGCATCGGCACGCTCGTCGCTGCCGACGAGGCGAAGCGCGATGTCCGCGCGCGCCGTCAGCGGCTTCAGCAGCGCGATCGTCCGGGGCACGTCGAGCGTACGCATCAAGCCGAGCGTCAGCGTGGTCTTCGTGCTAGGTTTCCGGAACAGGCTGCGCGCAGCATCGGCTTGGTCGATGATGCGGCGGACGAGGACGTGAAACTGCTCGGCCGAGGCGGTGGGCGCCACGCCCTTCTTGTGCCGGATGAACAGCGTCGTGCCGAGCTCGGCCTCCAGATTGGTGATCGCGGTGGAAATCGACGGCTGGGATACGAAGCATGCGCGCGCAGCCGCGGTGAGATTGCGCGCAACGTAGACGGCGGCGAAGTAGCGAAGCTCGCGGATGTCCATAGGTATGTCCTAGAGATATCATCAATAGTTGATAGTTTACCTATGGATAGGACGATGGCAAGAAGCCTTGCTGACAACGCGAGGATCTTCCATGAAAATCCATCATCTCAACACCGGCACGATGTGTCCCATGGGCCGCCGCCTGGTGAACGGCACCGGCGGCCTGTTCCAGCGCGCGCGCGCATGGTCTGCCACTGCCTGTTGATCGAAACCGGTGAGGGGCTTGCGCTGGTCGATACCGGCATCGGCCTGGGCGATATCGCAGCGCCCGACCGGCTGGGACGGCGCTGGCTGAGGCAGACTGCGCCAAAGCTCGATCCATCCGAGACAGCGGTCCAGCAGGTGAAGGCGCTCGGCTATTCGCCCGCCGACGTGCGCCACGTGCTGTTGACGCATCTCGACCGCGATCACGCCGGCGGTGTGCCCGACTTCCCACATGCCGCGGTCCATGTGCATCGCGCCGAATACGACATGGCGGTGCTGCGCAAGCCGGCACCGCCCCAAGGCCGCTATGTCACGGGGCAATGGCAGCACGGGCCCGGCTGGAATTTCTACGACGAGGCCGGCGAAGACTGGTTCGGCTTCAAGGGCGTTCGTGCGCTCGGTGACAAGGAAGCGGACGTCCTGATGATCCCACTCGCCGGGCACACGCTCGGCCACTGTGGCATCGCGGTGCGCTCAAACGACGGATGGCTGCTGCATGCCGGCGACAGCTATTTCCATCACGGCCAGCTCGAGGCATCGCCGCGCATGCCGTTGGTGCTCGGCTATTTCCAGCGCCGCGCCGACATGGACCGGAAGGCGCGGATCGCCAATCAGGAACGGTTGCGCGCGCTGAAGCTCGGCCACGGCGACCGCGTGACGATCTTCAACAGCCATGATCCCGTCGACTACGAGAACTGCCGGTGCGGGGAGCATTAGGTCGAAGGACCGATGCACGGACAACGTGAGCCTATCGGGCTTCGATCACCTCGCCGTCCTCCTTCACGAACCGCCCGATTGGATTGCTCAGGAGATCGATGACGGCCTCGGAAGGACGGCACAAACGCGTGCCCTTTGGCGTCACCACAATCGGACGGTTGATCAGAATCGGATGCGCCATCATGGCGTCGAGAAGCTCGTCGTCCGTCCGCTTGGGGTCGTCGAGCCCGAGCTCCTTGTACGGTGTCCGCTTCTCGCGCAACAGCTCGCGGATCGTGGTTCCCATCGCGGCCACCAGTTGCTTGAGCGTTTCGCGCGATGGCGGCGTCTTGAGATATTCGATGACAACAGGCTCGACGCCGCTCTGCCGGATCATGGCGAGTGTGTTGCGCGAGGTTCCGCAATCCGGATTGTGGTAGATCGTCACGGTCATGTTTGTGTCTCCGCGATTGGGACGGGGCCGCGCGCCCGGGGACGTCCGAGCAGCCAAGTCATCAACAGCATGCCGGCCAGCGCACCGCAGAGCTCCGCGACAATGAATCCGGGCAAATCACCGGGGCGAATACCTGCAAAAGTGTCCGTCAGGGACCTTGCGATTGCGACGGCAGGATTGGCAAACGAGGTCGAGGCCGTAAACCAGTAGGCCGCTGTGATGTAAAGGCCGACCAGCCAGGGGACGGCCGTCCTCTGAAAGCGAATGCCGGCCAGGATCGTCGCAACCAGCCCAAAGGCAGCGACCGCCTCGGCAAACCATTGTGGTCCTCCGGTCCGAACCTTCGTCGAGAAGTCGAGCAGCGGCAGTCCGAACATCAGGTGCGCAGCCATTGTTCCGGCGATGCCTCCAGCGATCTGCGCGATCACGTAAAGCGCGGCCTCGTTCACCGGCAGCTCGCGCTTGCCGGTGAAGACCAGCGTGACCGCCGGATTGAAATGCGCGCCGGAGATCGGACCGAGCACGGTGATCAGTACGACCAGGATGGCCCCGGTCGGCAAGGTATTGCAGAGCAGCGCAAGCGCGACGTCCCTGGTCAGCGTTTCCGCCATGATGCCAGAGCCGACAACGGTGGCGACGAGAATACCCGTGCCGAGCGCTTCGGCCGCAAGGCGCCGCGAAAGGTCGAACGTGTCCATCACCCGGCCTTCGGCGTTGAATGTGTTGCGCCCTCGGAGCGGCCAATCTCGCGCAGCTTGGTACCAAGCGAAAGTTTATCGATACTCCTCAGCGGGAGGTTCACAAAAGTATCAATCCGATTCTTGAGATAGCGGAATGCAGTGACGAACGCCGCCTGTTTTTCCAGATCGGTGCCTTCGGCGGCGGCAGGGTCCTCGATACCCCAATGTGCGGTCATCGGCTGTCCCGGCCAGATGGGGCAGGCCTCACCGGCGGCATTGTCACAAACGGTGAAGACGAAATCCATCACCGGCGCATCGGGAGCAGCGAACTCGAGCCAGCTCTTCGAGCGCATTCCGTCAACCGGGTAGTCCATGCTTTCGAGCGTGCGCAGCGCCAGCGGGTGTACTGCGCCTTTCGGAGTGCTGCCGGCGGAGAAGGCCTGATAGCGACCGGCGCCGTCCTTCCGCAGGATCGACTCGGCGAGGATCGAGCGGGCCGAATTGCCCGTACACAGGAACAGGACATTGTAGATCTGGTCAGGCACGATTTAGCTCCTTTCGTTTTGGCAAGCAGCAGGCTTGCAGGCTTTCGACGACCGGCTCGCAAACGTCCGGCCGGCCGCCGCAGCAATCCCGAAGCAGGAACACCGCAACGTCCCGGAATTCGGCGAGGTTGGCGCGATAGACGATGGACCGGCTTTGCCGCTCGGAAGTCACGAGGCGCGCGCGCGTCAAGATCGACAGATGCGCCGAAAGCGTATTCGCCGGGACCTCCAGCTGGCGTGCAAGATCTCCGGCCGCGACGCCGTCGGGCTCATGTCTGACCAGCGTCCGGAAAGCCTCCAGCCGGGTCGGTTGAGACAGGGCCGCGAGGGCGAGGACAGCTTCTTCGGTTTCCATATATCCAGATTTATGGAAATAATGGGGTACGTCAATCGAAATTTCGGAGTGGCCAAGTTTGCCCTGGATTTAATACGATACTCATATGCAAACCCACTCGATTATTACGTGCCCGGTCTGTCATCACGCTTCGGCCGAAACCATGCCGACTGACGCTTGTCAGTTCTTCTACGATTGCAAAGCCTGCGGGACACGCCTCAAGCCCAAGAGTGGCGATTGCTGCGTCTATTGCTCGTACGGATCGATCCCTTGTCCGTCGATCCAGCAGCACGGAAAGTGTTGTTAGGACGGCTTGAGTTTAGTCGATATTTCCAATATTCTAGAAATACGGTTGACAACGGAAGTGACCCGGCGCATGGTGTCGGTCATGAAGATCGATGACGCAGCATCACGCCTGGAAGCCCTGGGTAACCGGACGCGGCTCCAGATTTATCGGGCTCTGGTTCGGGCTGGCCGGCTCGGCATGCCCGTAGGTCGCCTGCAGGACAAGCTGAAGATCCCGGCATCAACGCTCTCGCATCACATCAAGACTTTGGTCTCGGTCGGGCTTGTCAGTCAGGTTCGCGAATCCACGACGCTGATCTGCCACGCGAACTTCGATGCGATGCGGGGCCTGGTCGATTTCCTAGTGGCGGAGTGCTGCGCGGACGAAGCCGAATGTGGGGATAAGCGAACGGCGGCCTGATTCTTTCGGGCTAGTTTATTCGATAGTTCTAGAAAGAAAGGAGAAGTAAGATGGCTGATGAAAAGACGGTTGCGATCATCGGGGCAGGTCCCGTCGGCCTTGCCGCCGCCGCGCACGTGCTCGAACGCGGGATGTCGCCCATCGTGCTGGAGGCTGGGCCAGAAGCCGGACACGCGGTCCGCCAGTGGCAGCACGTCCAGCTGTTCTCGCCATGGGAATACAATGTCGACAAAGCCGCGGCGCGCCTGCTCGCGCCCACGGGATGGAATTCGCCGGACCCGCAGTCCTATCCAACCGGCGGCGAACTGCTCGAGCGATATCTGACGCCGCTCGCGACGCGGACGCCGCTGCGCGAGACGATCCGCACGTCGAGCCGCGTCACGGCGATCAGCCGCGTCGGTTTCGACAAGGCGAAGACGAAAGGGCGCGAGCAAGCACTCTTTGAAATCCGCTACCAGAACGGCAAGGGCCCCGAAGTCCTGCGCGCGGATGCCGTTATCGATGTGTCCGGCACCTGGTTTTCGCCCAATCCCGCCGGCGGCAACGGCTTGCCGGCGATCGGCGAGCAAGAGCGCGCTGACCGCGTCGCCTACGGTATGCCGGACGTGAGGGGCGCGGATCGTGCGAGATATGCAGGGAAGATCGTTGCCGTGCTCGGTGCCGGCCACTCCGCGGTGGGCACGCTCATCGAACTCGTGCATCTCGCCGATGAGGTGCCGGGCACGCAGCCGATCTGGCTGTTGCGCGGCGCCGATCCCGTGAAGGCCTTCGGCGGCGGCCGCAACGACAAGCTGGCCGCACGTGGCGAATTGGGCTCCGCCTTCGCCGCGCTCGTCGCCGCCGGAAAAATCAGGGTAGAGACCAAATTCGCCGTCTCGCTCCTTTCGCAATCCGAAGGCCGCCTGAGACTCGCGGCCGGCTCTTGCTGCGGTGCGCGAAGCGTGATCGTGGACGAATTGATCGTTGCGACGGGTTTTCGCCCCGACTTTTCGTTCCTGTCGGAACTGCGCCTGCGGCTTGATCCGGCGATCGACGCGCCAGTCGCCCTGGCGCCTCTCATCGATCCCAACGAGCACAGCTGCGGCACGGTTCGCCCGCACGGTGCGCGCGAGCTCGCGCATGATGAGCCCGGGTTCTACCTGGCCGGCATGAAATCGTACGGTCGCGCGCCGACCTTTCTCATGATAACCGGCTATGAGCAGGTCCGCTCGATCGCGGCCGATATCGCCGGCGACAAGCTGGCCGCGGCAAGAGTTGAACTCGTGCTGCCGGAGACCGGCGTCTGCACGCGCGGTGGCGTCGAGTTCGCTGTCGCGTCGGGATGTTGCGGCGGGTCAGCAAAGGAGGAAGCGTCGGCCTGCTGCGCTGCCGACGAAACGGCGAAGGCGTCAGGCGCTTCGGGGTGTGGCTGTTCATGAAGCAAGTCTTCGCGCGCCGAGCCACAGGCCCGCTCGGCACCGTCGTCGCACTCGGCACCACGCAAACCATTGCGTGGGCGTCGAGCTACTATCTTCCGGCCATCCTCGCTGTGCCGATTGCGCGGGATCTCGATCTCGCGCCGACTTACGTGTTCGGGGCACTCTCAGCTGCGCTCGTTCTCTCGGGGCTTCTTGGCCCGCGTGTCGGTCATGCGATCGACAGGTTTGGGGGACGCAGTCTGCTGGCGATCTCAAATGCCGTCTTTGCGACAGGCTTACTGTTGCTGTCCGCTGCTCACGGCGTGACGGTGCTGATCGCGGCGTGGATGATGCTCGGGATCGGGATGGGCATGGGTCTTTATGAGACGGCATTCGCGACGCTCGCCCGCATCCACGGCACCGGCGCTCGTAAATCGATCACCGGCATTACCTTAATTGCCGGCTTCGCGAGCACTCTCGGCTGGCCGCTCACGACTTGGTTGGATGCCGAGTACGGCTGGCGTGTGGCCTGCCCGATCTGGGCAGCGATCCACATCTGCTTCGCGCTGCCGCTCAATCTTTCGTTGCCGCGTGCGATGCCGCTGGAACAGGATTCTCAATCCGCTTCAGGCGCGAGCCGATTTGCCGAGCGCCGAAACGAGACCTTTGCGATGGGCGTGCTCGCCTACATGTTTGCGGGGGCAAGCTTCGTCAGTTCTGGAGTTTCGGCAATCCTGCCCTCGATGCTGGTGGCGTTTGGAGCGACGCCCGCTCAAGCTCTGCTCGCAGCAACATTGGTCGGTCCTGCCCAGGTCGGCGCTCGTCTTATCGAAGCCGGATGGCTCGGCCGGTTTCATCCGCTTCTCTCGGCGCGGCTGGCGGCTCTGATGAATCCGATCGGTGTTGTCGCGCTGATCGCAGGTGGCTCTTTCTTCGCGCCGGTCTACGCCGTCCTCTACGGAGCGGGCAACGGCATCATCACAATTGCGCGTGGCACCCTGCCGTTGGTATTGTTTGGACCCCTCGGATTCGGAAAGCGCGTCGGCATGATTTCGCTCCCGTCTCGACTAACCGGTGCCGTCGCGCCGTTGACACTGGGACTGATGGTGGAGCACATCGGCAGCGCTGCGCTGTGGATCAGCGCGCTAGCCTCGGTTTCCGCATTCTTTGCGCTGATGCTGCTTCGTACAGACCGGGCAAGGCCTCCGCAGGCGTCGCCTCGCATCGAGGACGGATAGAGCAACCACCGAAATCATAGTTAAAAAATGGCTTTCGGGTCCACTTTGTGCCTGTGACACCGCGGCAAACGTCAGCTCACGGATGCTTGACCGGGATCAAGGACTGTATCCGGGGCCGGGATATGCTAATCAGGCTCTGTCCCGGTCCGAGAGGTAAGTAGTTAACGATGCGGTTCGTCCGTACCATCCTGGCATTCGCGATCGCCGTCTCGCTGGCGATGCTGCCGGTCGGCACGTCGGCTGCGGGCCTCGCGATGGCGCCAGATGACATGCAGACGGGCATGCACATGAGCGGCGACGCCGCCATGTCGATGGATGAGTGCTGCCCGCACGACATGAAGGGAACGAGCCCCCCCGCCGGCAGCCATAAATGCGGAATGGGTTTTTGCTGCGCCGGCGGGACGCTCGCGCTCGACGACGTCAGGGCCCTTGATTTCGTGTTTCTCGCCATTCCCGCGAGCAAGGTCGCCATTCCCGCCGATCAGGTCGTCTCCGTCCGCGGCGGCAGTCCTCCCTTCCGACCTCCTCGAGTCTGATCTCGCAAGACGCGACGCGCGCAGCACATCTGCGTGCGACGACGACTGACGTGCGCGCTGACGGCGCCACGGCCGAGAACAGATCATGAGGAAAAATCGATGCTTTCGAAACTGAGCACCGCGGCTGTTGCCGCCACCCTTTCGCTTGTCGCTTCCGCCGCCATGGCGGGCGCCGGCGACTATGCCTTCGAGCCCGTCAATCCGGACCTGAAGAAAGGCAACGACGTCACGCTGTCCGTTCGCCTGACCAACAAGCAGACCGGCAAGCCGGTGCCGGATGCGGTCATCTTCAAGACGCGCGTGGACATGGCTCCGGACGGCATGGCCGAGATGGAGTCCGCGGTCGCCCCGCTGCCGTCGAAGGAGCCCGGCGTCTACGCGTTCAAGACCGATTTGCCGATGGCTGGCCGCTATCAGGTCACGTTGTCGGCGAAGGTGCAGGGCGAATCCGAGACCGTCCTCGGCAAGGTGATCGTCAAGGCGACCAAGTGATCGACCAAGTGATCGTTCGGGCGCCCGACGGCGCCCGACATCCCCCTTTCACATGGACGCGCTCCCGGGCGCGCGGATACACGCCATGAAAACGCTGCGTCTCCTGATGGCGCTCACACTGGGCGGCGCCCTGGCTCTGGGCGCCACCTGGCACTTGAACGGCGGTCGCTGGCCGGCTCATGCCGAGGCAATTACGGCTGCGGCAGCCGCGGACCGAACGCCGCTCTACTACCGCGATCCCAGCGGCGCGCCGCTGTGGTCGGCCGATCCGAAGACGGACGAGCGCGGCCGCGATTACCTGCCGGTCTACGACGACGACCAAATGGCCCCGCAGCCTGCGAAGCCGAAGCAGCAGGCCGCCTCGTCGCGCAAGATCCTGTACTACCGCAATCCGATGGGCCTGCCCGATACCTCGTCGGTCCCGAAGAAGGACGCGATGGGGATGGACTACGTCGCGGTGTACGAAGGCGACCACGCAGACGACGGCACCGTGAAGCTTTCGCCCGGCAAGATCCAGCGCACCGGAGTGAAATCCGAGCCCGTCGAGCGTCGCAGCATCCGCGTCGCCGTGAAGGCGCCCGGTACGATCCAGCTCGACGAGCGGCGTGTATCCGTGATCGCCATGCGAGCCGAAAGCTTCGTCCAGAAGGTCGCCGACGTGACCACCGGGAGCCGCGTCAAGGCGGGCCAGCCTCTGATGGAGATCTACAGTTCGGCCGTCACATCCGCCGCCGCCGAGTATCTTGCAACGATTACCTCCAGGACCGTCGGCGGCCTCGAGCTTTACGGCCGGGGCTCTCGGCAACGGCTGGTCAATCTCGACGTTCCGGAGCCGGTCATCGCGGAGATGGAGAAGACGCGGGCCGCACCCGTCACCGTCCGCTGGTCGGCGCCACGCGACGGTATCGTGCTCGAGCGCAACGCGATCGAGGGCATGCGAGCCAACCCAGGCGACGTGCTGTTCCGCATCGCGGACACTTCGGTGGTCTGGGCGCTCGTCGACATCGCCGAACGCGATCTCGGCAACATCGCGGTTGGCCAGGCTGTGGCGGTCCGCGCGCGCAGCTTTTCCGGCCGAACCTTCACGGGAAAGATCGCCGTCGTCTATCCGCAGGTGAACCGTGACACGCGGACCGTTCGCGTCCGCATCGAATTGTCAAATCCGGACGCGGCGCTGCTGCCGGATATGTATGTCGATGCCGAGATCGACACCGCCGATTCGGCACCGGTGCTGGCCGTGCCCGACAGTTCGGTGCTCGACACCGGCACGCGCCAGGCCGTGCTGGTCGACAAGGGAGAAGGGCGCTTCGAGCCGCGGGAGGTGAAGCTCGGCCGGCGGGGCGGCGGCTACATCGAGATTCGGGAGGGCCTTGCGAATGGCGAGGCGGTGGTCACCTCGGCCAATTTCCTGATCGACGCGGAAAGCAATTTGAAAGCCGCGCTAAAGGGCTTCGCGGCCGCGGCGCCGCAGGCTTCCGACGCCGCCCAAGCGATGGGAGAGCACAAATGATCGCCCGCATCATCGCCTGGTCGGCTCGCAACCTGCTGCTGGTGCTGTTCGGTACCGGTTTTGCGGCCGCGGCAGGCCTCTACGCGCTGATCCACCTTCCGCTCGATGCGATCCCGGACCTGTCGGACACGCAGGTGATCGTCTACACGGAGTACCCCGGCCAGGCGCCGCAGGTGATCGAGGATCAGGTCACCTATCCCTTAACCACGGCCATGCTGACGGTGCCGAAGTCCAAGGTCGTGCGCGGGTTCTCGTTCTTCGGGGTCTCGTTCGTCTACGTGATCTTCGAGGACGGCACCGACATCTACTGGGCGCGCTCGCGCGTCATGGAATTCCTCAACAGCGCGACTTCGCGGCTTCCCACCGGCGTGACGCCGACCATCGGTCCGGACGCCACCGGGGTCGGCTGGGTTTACCAATACGCGGTGGTCTCCAAGGAATTGAACCTCGCCGACACCCGCACCATCCAGGACTGGAATCTCAAATTCGCGCTCGCCAAGGCCGAAGGCGTTGCCGAGGTCGCCAGCATCGGCGGTTTCGTCAAGCAGTACAACGTCATCCTCGACCCGCAGCGGATGCGCGACCGCGGCATCAGCATGCAAAAAATCCGCGAGTCCATCCGTGCCAGCAACGCCGACGTCGGCGGGCGAACGGTGGAGTTGTCGGAGTTCGAGTACGTCATCCGCGGCAAGGGCTACATCAAAGGCATCAACGATCTCGGCAACATCGTGCTGAAGACCAGCAACGGCACGCCCGTGCTGCTGCGCGACGTCGCCCGGGTGGAGCTCGGTCCCGACGAGCGGCGGGGCATTGCGGAACTGAACGGCGAGGGCGAGGTCGCGAGCGGAATCGTGCTGCAGCGGTTCGGCCTCAACGCGCTCGACGTGATCGAGAACGTCAAGAAGCGGTTCGCGGAGATCGCGAGCAGTCTGCCCAAGTCGGTCGAGATCGTACCGGTCTATGACCGCTCGAACCTGATCTATGCGGCCATCGATACGCTTAAGCACACGCTGGTCGAAGAGAGCATCGTCGTCGGGCTGGTCTGCATCATCTTCCTGTTGCATGTCCGCAGCGCGCTGGTCGCGATCCTGATGCTGCCGGTGGGCGTGCTGATGGCGTTCGGGGCCATGAAGCTGCTCGGGCTCGGGTCCAACATCATGAGCCTCGGAGGGATCGCGATCGCCATCGGCGCCATGGTGGATGCGGCGATTGTCATGATCGAAAACGCCCACAAGCATCTCGAGCGTGCCAAGCCCGATCAGTCCCGCGTCCAGGTTCTGATAGGCGCCGCCTCGGAGGTCGGCCCGGCACTGTTCTTCAGCCTGCTGATCATCACGGTGTCGTTCATGCCGATCTTCACGCTGGAATCGCAGGAGGGACGGCTGTTCAGCCCCCTGGCGTTCACGAAGACCTTCTCGATGGCCGCTGCGGCCCTGCTGTCCGTCACGCTGGTGCCGGCGCTCATGGTGATCTTCGTCCGCGGCAGGATCGTCCCCGAGCGCAACAACTTCGTCAACCGCTTCCTGATCTGGATCTACCGTCCCGTGATCAAGGGCGTGCTGCGCGCCAAGACGCTGGTGATCCTCATCTCCGTTGCCGTACTCGCCGTCTCGATCTGGCCGGCTCGCCAGCTCGGTACCGAGTTCATGCCGTCGTTGAACGAGGGAACACTGCTCTACATGCCGACGACCCTGCCGGGCATCTCGGTGACGAAGGCGGCCGAGCTGATGCAGATCCAGGACCGGATCATCAAGTCGTTCCCCGAAGTCGCATCCGTCTACGGAAAGGCGGGGCGGGCAGCCACGGCAACCGACCCGGCGCCGACGGAAATGTTCGAGACGGTCGTCAATCTCAAGCCAAAGGATCATTGGCGCCCCGGCGTCACCATCGACAGCCTTGTCGCGGAGATGGACAAGGCGCTGCAATTCCCGGGCGTCTCCAACGCCTGGACCATGCCGATCAAGGCGCGCATCGACATGCTGTCGACCGGCATCCGCACCCCGATCGGCGTCAAGATGATGGGCACGGACCTGGTCGAGATCGATCGGCTGGCCAGGCAGATCGAGCGGGTGGTCAAGTCCGTCCCGGGCACGTCTTCGGCTTACGCCGAGCGCGGCATCGGCGGTTACTATCTCGAGATCGTCCCGGACCGCGAGGCGCTGGCGCGTTATGGCGTTCTGATCCAGGACGTCCAGGACACCATCGCAGCGGCTCTTGGCGGCCAGACCGTGACCACGACGGTTGAAGGCCGGCAGCGGTTCACGGTGAACATGCGTTATCCGCGCGATCTGCGCGACAATCCGAAGGCTATCGCCAGCGATATCCTGGTGCCGATGCCGGCGGGCGGCGCCGTGCCCCTCGGAGAGCTCGCCACGGTCGAGCCGGCGCGGGGACCGACCTCCATCCGGACGGAGAATGGTCAGCTTGCGACCTACATCTACGTCGACATTCGCGATCGCGACATCGGCAGCTACGTTGCGGACGCGCAGGCCGCGGTCACCCAGAGCGTCCAGTTTCCCGCCGGCTACTACGTCGTCTGGAGCGGCCAATACGAATATATGCAGCGCGCAGCAGCCCGCTTGAAGATCGTGGTTCCGGTGACGCTCACGATCATCTTCCTGCTGCTCTATCTGAACTTCAGGGCGATAACCGAGACCCTGATCGTGATGCTGTCGCTGCCGTTCGCGTTGATCGGCGGCATCTGGATGATGTGGGCGCTCGGCTTCAATCTGTCTGTCGCCGTCGCTGTCGGATTCATTGCGCTCGCCGGCGTCGCCGCCGAGACCGGCGTCGTGATGCTGATCTACCTTGAGCAAGCCCTTGCCGAGCTGAAAGCGAAACGAACTGCGGTGGGTCGGCCCCTCACGCGCCAGGACCTGCACGATGCCATCATGGAAGGTGCGGTCGAGCGCGTCCGGCCCAAGATGATGACGGTAGTTGCCATCATGGCAGGCCTGCTGCCGATCATGTGGAGCACCGGCACCGGGTCGGAGATCATGCAGCGCATCGCCGTGCCGATGATCGGCGGGATGATGTCATCGACGCTGCTGACCCTGATCGTGATCCCGGCGTTCTTCGGGCTGGTGAAGGGCTTCGGATTGCCGCGTGACGACCGCTGGCCTCAGCCGCCGGCGAGCAAGCCGATCAAACGTCTCAAACCAATTCCGGAGCCAGCCGAATGAGGTGAACCATGATGCAAGACATGATGCCGGGGATGATGTGGGGAATGGGACTTCTGTGGCTGCTTGCGATCGTCGTCCTGGTCCTCGCAGCCGCAGCGCTGATCAAATATCTTCGCTCCTGACGCACGGAGGCCAAAAATGAAGAGACTTGTCGTCATCGTGCTCGCCGCAACGGCCTTGCTGTCGCCCACGTTCGCGGAAGGCGATCGGTCGCGAGGTCGGCAGGAGTTCCGGGCGTGTGCTCCATGCCACTCGCTCCAGCCCGACCGCAACATGACCGGCCCCAGCCTTGCTGGTGTTTGGGGGCGCAAGGCCGGCTCACTGCCGAGCTTCGAGCGCTACTCCGACGCGCTGAAGTCGTCGGGAATCATTTGGGATGACCGCTCGCTCGACGGATGGCTCACCGATCCGCATGCGATGGTGCCGGGCAACGACATGCCGTTCGAAGGCATCAAGGATTCCCACGCCCGCGCCGACCTCTTGGCCTTTCTCAGGGAAGCCACCAAGCCGGGCGCGCAACAGACGGCTCAGCAGGGCGGCATGAAAGGCATGGGTGACGGTGGCATGATGGGTGGGATGATGGGCGGCGGGCATGATCCCAGCCTCAAGGGCCTCGAACCGGCCAAACAGGTGAAGGCGATCACCTATTGTCATGACACCTATCGCGTCACCACCGCAGACGGCAAGACGCGCGCTTTCTGGGAACGCAATCTGCGCTTCAGGACCGACTCCAGCCAGGACGGACCGGAGAAAGGGGCGCCCGCCATCATGCCGGCCGGCATGATGGGAGATCGCGCCTCGGTGATATTCGCCGACCCGGACGAAATCGCCAAGCTCATCGCCAGACAGTGCTAGGCGACTCGCCCGGCGATTTCTCACGAACACCGCCAAGGGCGAGAGACTTCGCCTGGTTTGAAGAGCTTCGGTAATGAACAGCCCTGAACTGGAATTGAAGGCGCTGATGTTGGCCGGCCTGCTTGGAGATGCCGCGGCCCATCGTATGCTGCTGAACCGCCTCAGCCGTCATCTGCGGGGCTACTACAAGCGACACCTGATCCGGAGCGGACGGGGAGCGGAGGAGGCGGAAGACCTCACGCAAGAGGCGCTGCTTGCCATTCACCTCAAGAGGCATACTTTCGATGTCGAGCAGCCGTTCACGCCATGGGTCCATGCGGTCGCGCGGTATAAGCTGGTGGATCACCTTCGGCGCAACCGGTTTTCGGTGGCAAGCGTTCCCATCGGCGACCATCGGGATCTGATGGCAACGGACGACGAGGCCTCGATCGAGAGTACGCATGACGTGGGGCGGCTACTCGACAGCTTGCCGGAAGTGACCCGCCTGACGATCGCGGCTGTGAAACTCGAAGGTAGGAGCGTGGCTGAAACGGCAGCTCGGTACCGCATTTTGGAATCCAACGTGAAGATCACCATCCATCGCGGATTGAAGGCGCTGGCGGCGCTCATCGGCAGAGAGACGCGCACATGAGGATCGAAGATCTGATCGACGCTCTCGCACGCAGCGCTCGACCAGTCGACCGGACGATTGTTGGGCGCAGGTTCAGCGCTGCCTTGCTGATCGGCGGAGCTTTCACCGTCTGCATCGCACTCGCTTTGCTCGGGATGCGCCCCGACCTCGCGACGTCGGCTGCCGTGGGTTTCGTTGCCGCCAAGCTGATGTTCGGTGCCGCCATCTTTGTGGTCGCGGCATTCTATCTGATACGGGTCGCCCGGCCCGGAGGCGAGGCAAGGATATCCTTTGTCGCGATGAGCGCGCCGTTTCTTGCGGCGGTGACGATCGCCTCAACCGTTTTGGCAAGGGCGCCGGCCGGCCGTTGGGACCGGATGGTGTTGGGAGACGAATGGGCCGAGTGCCTTGTGTCCATACCTCTGATCGCGATAGTGCCGCTCGCGGTCGTGATCTGGGCTACCCGTAGGGCGGCCCCCACCGATCTCGTTCGAGCGGGTGCGTTCGCGGGCCTGGTCGCCGGCAGCATCAGTGCGATGGCTTACGCGCTGCACTGCACCGACGACTCCCTGCCGTTCGTGACAGTCTGGTACGGGGGCACAATCGCGCTGTGCACGTTGGCAGGCGCGCTCCTGGGGCCTCGATTGCTGAGATGGTGACGCCGCGGCCGTCAAGTCCGCGTGATCTTGTAACCGATACCGCAAAAGGCACGAACTCCATCATGAAGCACATCAAGTGCGATTTCGAAAATGGAGCCGGACCATGTTGAAGAAAATGATTGCGACAACGTCGCTTCTGCTGCCGCTTATTGTCGCTGCAGGCGCGGCGCAGGCGGGTGCGACGATCAGCGACAAGAGCTATTGGCCAAACGAGGTCAGGAGGTCCGAAGCGTTCGCGACGCGCCCGAACCCTAATACGGCTTTCGCGTACGAAGCGTACGCACCGGATTTCG
The DNA here is from genome assembly GCF_023074015.1 of Bradyrhizobium sp. 142. Classification (NCBI taxonomy): domain Bacteria; kingdom Pseudomonadati; phylum Pseudomonadota; class Alphaproteobacteria; order Hyphomicrobiales; family Nitrobacteraceae; genus Bradyrhizobium; species Bradyrhizobium sp. 142. Next base: position 24,632 of record NZ_JADPKQ010000181.1, on the reverse strand, counting down.
CGCGCCCAACGACATTCTCCGGGGTAGATGCCCGGCGATATCAGGGTGGACCTAAAGGGCGCTAAGCAGTTCTCCTAGTCCGCCGTGAGCGGGACTGCGGCCGTTACATGCCGCTGGCGCCGTGGCGCTACACCTCGCGGCGCTGATGAGTTTGACCGGATGATGCAAGCGAAGTTCGAATCTAGAACCATGGGAGCCGTGCGGCGTTGTCGTTCGACCGGGAAAGGGGAGTGATCTGCGGATTACGGTGCCGACGATCGGGGGCATGATGTCTTCGACGCTGATCGTGATTCTGATGATCTTCTGGGAATGCAATCTCCGCTTGAAAACGGATTCCGGCAGGGACCGGTCCGCAGACTGGCGCGCCGGCTCTGGCCCCCGCCAGTATGCTGGGCGACCGCGCGGACGTGATCTTTGCCGCACCCGAACAGATCAGCAAGACTATTGAGCGGCGATGCTAGGAGATGCGCGCATGGGCTTTTACAACGACGTCATTTTTCCGCGGCTTTGCGACCTTGCGATGCGCAACAAGGAACTTGCGCCCTACCGGCAGCGCGCGGCCGGTGCGGCACAGGGCCGGGTGCTCGAGATCGGCATCGGGTCCGGCCGCAACCTGCCGTTCTACGGGGCCACGGTGGAGCAGGTTGTGGGGCTTGAACCCGGTCCAAAGCTTATCGAGATGGCGCGACACGCTCCACATCCGGAAACTCCAATTGAGTTTGTCGAAGCGTCGGCCGAGGCGATTCCGATCGAGGACCGCAGCATCGACACGGTTGTGACCACCTGGACGATGTGCAGCATTCCGGATGTCGATCGCGCGATGACAGAGGCGCGGCGTGTGCTGAAACCGGGAGGGAAGCTGGTGTTCGTCGAGCACGGCCGCGCGCCCGAACCGCGCGTGCGCTGGTGGCAGGATCTCCTGACCCCCGCGTGGACGCGCATCTCGGGCGGTTGTCATCTCAATCGGGACATTGCTGACGTCTTGACCAGGAACGGCTTTCGCATCGACGAGATGCGCACCGGCTATATGAATGGGCTGAAGCCCATGACCTTTATGTACGAGGGACAAGCGAGCGCTCGTTGAGGCCCGTGGCGCTCTGACATCAAGAGATCCAAAGATGAATGCCGATGGCAACGACCGCGCATGTGACAGCGAAACGAAAGGAAGCCGAAGATGAAGGGACGCGCACATTTGATGACCCGCCGGTCGCTTGTAGGGCTGATGGCCGCGGCGGTCCTTGCCAGGCCTGCGGTTGCGGCGCAGGCCGAAGAAGCCACCTTCACGGTGCACAAGGATCCGAACTGCGGCTGTTGCACCGGCTGGGTGCAGCATCTCCGAGACGCAGGATTTGCCGTAGAGGTGGAGGAGACTGCCGATCTCGACGCCGTTCGGAGCCGTCTCGGCATCCCGCCGGATTTGGTCGCGTGTCACACGGCGGAGGTCGCGGGTTATCTCGTCGAAGGGCACGTGCCGGCTGCGGCTGTGCGGCGCCTCCTGTCGGAGCGTCCCATTGCAAAGGGGCTCGCCGTGCCCGGCATGCCGGTCGGATCGCCGGGGATGGAAGGCGGCAAGCCGCAGCCCTACGCGGTCGTGCTGTTCGTTGCTGACGGTCATCAAAGGACATTCATGCGCTTTATCGGCTCGCAGGCGATCGGTTGAGAGCCCTTGATGAAGGAGCGCTCCAAGACTCCGCCTACCGCCGGGCAGATTGCCGCAGCGTGAGGTGCATGGAGGAGCGTCTACGCCGGAAGCGCTGATCGTCGAGCTGGAACAACACGGGCATGATGTGGCTCTGGGCCAGATCGGAGCCGTGATGACGACCGAAGCGTTTAAGTGGACTTTTCAGTGGGAATTCGATCGAGGCGTAACCGATGTCGATGATCGGTGAGAAGGCGAGCGCCTCCCATCACGGCAGCGAGAGTTCCCAATCCCGTCCCACCGGCGATCAAAAACATGATCAGGAGCTGATACTTGACAGCATCGATCGGTTCGACGCCCGCAAGGATTTGACCGGTCATCATCCCCGGCAAAGAGACAAGGCCGATCGCAGCCATCGCATTGATGGTCGGCATCAGCCCGCTCCGCATTGCATCCCTCACGACGGGCAGCAGCGCCTGATGGCGGGTACCGCCAAGAGCAAGGCAAGCTTCGACGGCGGCCCTCTCACGCACCAAGCCATTTGTCAGCACGTCCAAGCCCAGGCTTATTCCTGTCATGGTGTTGCCCAGGATCATACCCAACAATGGCAGCGCATAGCGCGGATGATACCAAGGATCCGGGCGAAGCTCCGTCATAAGCGAAAAAATCGTAACGGTACCGGCCGCGAGCAGCGTGCATCCGGCCCCCAAGCCGTAGCTCCAAATACCTGGTAGGCGCCGCTTTTGCCGTGCGACGATTTCCCGTGATGCGAAGAGAACCATGATGACGGCTGCGAAGCAGTCCAGAGCAGCGAGACTGCCGCAATCAGGAACGTCAATACGTATCCAACGAGCACCAGCTGAAGCACCATCCGCACGGTCGCGATGGCCAGTTGTTTTTCAAGCTTGAGGCGGAGAGCAAGCGAGAGAGCGCCGTCCATGACAACAAGGAGCGCGGGCAGGGCTAAGTCACCGTATGCCAGTTGGATGTAGGTCACGGCCGATTTTCCTCGATGCTGCCATCGGCGCTCATCATTAATACCCGTGACCCTACACGGCTGGCCTGGGCGCTATCGTGGGTGCTCCAAACGACACTCGTTCCGTTCGACATGCGTTCGACGATCAAGGATTCCACGGCCGCAGTCGATGCCGAATCGAGGGCCGAAGTTGGCTCGTCCAGCAGAAGCACCCGCGATTGCAGCATCAGCGCCCGCACGAGCCCCAACCGTTGTCTCTCTCCGGTCGAAAGTCTTTGGACCGGCCGAGGACCGCAACTGCACGGCAACCCCAATCTTGTGACCAGCGGTAAGGCGTCGTCCCAGCCGCTGAAGTGATCTTGCACGATGTCTGACCACCAGCCCGGCTCGGTAGCAAGGTAGGTCACTCGCTTTCGCCAGGCGGGGGCGGGCATCGCTTCCCTGAGCGTTCCGTCCAGTTTGACCACTCCTTCGTTCGGATCGAGATCTGCGATGGAGCGAAGCAGCAGGGTCTTGCCGACGCCGGAAGGGCCCTGCAGGGCGACGCATTCGCCGTCCTGCAAGTCGAATGAGACGCAGATGTGCAACCGCTTGAGCCCGCTGACCGTCAGCATGATGTCAAAGCTTACACTGCAGCCGATAGGCGACCTGCCGGGCAATCTCTGCCGGCGCCTGGTCCGGGAAAGGAAACACGGAGCTGACATTGATCTCGCCAAGTACGTAGCTGTCGCTCCCATCGGCCTGGACGGGGCCAAGCATGAAGTCGGCGTCCCAGATCATCGGCAGGTCATGTCGCGGAATGTCCAGCAACGACGTTAGCTGGGGCGTCCACTCGTCTTCCATCAGCCGGCGCAGCCGCTGGAAGCGCGAGTCTGCGTTCGACGTGTAGAGCCGGGGTCCGGCCTCGGAACGTGCGGCCGGCGAGTCAACCAGGGCTTTGACTTTGTGATGGCCAAAGCCGGCACAGCGATCGCCTGCCATATAGCAGCGCATGACGCCTTCGCTCAAGCGAGGCTGGAATGGCTGATCGACCACGCTGTCATTTTGGAAATACTCGGCGCAGCGACGGAGAAAATGATCGAGCGTCAGTTCCTCGGACCCATCCTTGGTCGCGTCCAGCACCCTTATCATCGGGGAAGTCGGCAGCCTCTCGACCTTCCAGACGCCCTGGCCACCGTTGCCCCGGTTACGCTTGATCACGCGCGGACCGGTGGCGAGCCGTGTCGGCAACTCGGCGCGCATGGCCTCGGCGGTTTGATATAAAACCGTGTCGCATCCCCACCCCATCGAGCGGGTACGATAGAGTACCTCCTTGGTGCCCATCTTGTGAATGACGTCCGGATGAGCGCTGACCCACACGCCCCGTGCGGCGACGTCGCGCAGCACGGCGTCGAGACTGGCGCGATTTCGCCCGTCTTGAATTGGGTTAACCCAGACGAGCACGCCGTCCACCGCGAGCAATTGTTCGCGGACCTCCTCGGCGAAGCTTTCGTCGTAGATGACCGGGTGGGCTTCGATGCCGACGGCGGCGAGGGCTTCGAAGACGTGCACGAAGCGGCTGTTCTGCGCGGTCGCATCCCGGCGCGCGGCAGCGTCGCCTCGCGAGAGAATGGCCACGGAAGGTCGGGAAGAGGGCTGTCGTTCGGTGTCCATGCGCAAGCTCCACGAGTGGCATGCTGCGCAGAGCTTGGACCGAGGCCTCACGGGGAGTCTGCTTTGTCCCCACGCGAGGAACAATAATGGGGCCGCCCGCGAGTTTCAAGACGGCGGCGCGGTTCCGTCGGAGCGGTGAACTCTTCGTGACGCGCGCTGGCGACTTCGGTAGGCCGCCCAAAGCACACGCTGGTTGACAGCTCCCGCCCTCGGGTTTTTATTTGGGGTTCGGGGATGTGCGATCTCCCCGTGAGGCGACATGCCCAAGCATCGCGTCCTGATCACCAAGGGCGCAGCATGTCTTCATACAGCCCCGATTTCATCCGGCAGATTGTCTCCGTCTTTCCGCACGGCGCCCGCGCCGATCGAATTGATGCGCGCGCTTTGTTGCGCCTCGTGGGCATCGAGTCCGGGCAAGATCGTGAAACGGACTCACCTGGGGCAGAGGACATAACCAGGAGAACGATCATGCGAACACGAACTACCTTCCGCACCGTTCTATTGCTTGTGACCGCGGCCGGGCTGTCGAGCGCACACGCCCTGACTCAAGAGGAACTCGTTACCAGGATTCAGGCGGCCGGCTACTCGCAGGTCAGCGACATCAAGTCGACCGCCGAGGGCACGACGGCCAAAGCCGTGAAGGACGGCAAGGAGGTGCGGCTCGTCGTCGACAGCAGCGGCCAGATCAAGGAGCGAAAGTGAGACGCCGGCTGCTGAGGACCCCAAATTGAAGAAGGGAGTAGATCCATGAGAAAGACAATCTCGGCGTTGATAGGCATCGGCGCGTGCTTCTGCGCGACCAGCGCAAGCGTTCAGATCGTGGATTGGCGAGCGTTCACCGGACTCTTCGTCGCGACCGCTCACGCGCAGGATGCCGATTGGCAGAAGATCGATGAAACGCTGGGCCGCAAGGCGGCCGTGACCGGCGACGTCCACCGCTATGGCTTTCCCCGCACCGACCTCACGGTGACGCTTGACGGGGTGACCATCAAGCCGGCACTCGCGCTGGGCGGCTGGGTCGCATTCAAGCCCGCGCATGGCGGCGTCATGGCGATGGGCGACCTGGTGCTGCTCGAATCGGAAATCAATCCGGTCATGCTGAAGATGATCGCGAGCGGGCTCGATATCACCGCCGTTCACAATCATCTGCTCGGCGCCAGCCCGGCAACGTTCTACATGCACGTGGCCGGGCACGGCGATCCGGTCAAGGTCGCGACCGCCATCAAAGATGGGCTTGCCGAAAGCAAGACGCCGATGTCGGCGGCGGCTCCGGCGGCCCCTCCGCCCGCCGTCGATCTCGACACTGCGCAACTCGACCAGATCATCGGCGCCAAGGGGCAGGCCAACGGCGGCGTCTATCAGTTCAACGTTCCCCGCCGCGATCCGGTGACCGAGGAAGGGATGCAGTTGGGCCCCGCAGGTCCGCTGGGCGTCGCAACCGGCATCAATTTTCAACCGACCGGCGGGGGCAAAGCGGCTATCACCGGCGATTTCGTCATGACCGGCGACGAGGTGAACCCCGTGATCAAGGCACTGCGATCGCATGGCATCAGCGTGACGGCCCTCCATAGCCACATGCTGGATGAACAGCCGCGTCTCTTCTTCATGCATTTCTGGGCCAACGACGACGCCATCAAGCTTGCCAACGGCTTGCGGGCCGCACTCGACAAGACGGCCAGCACGAAGAGCTGAGGCGAGGTGGCTGGGGTTGTTCTGAAGAGGTTTGTTTCGCTGCCGAAGCGGCGGCGTCGTCGAGTGCGGCAAGCCGCAAGTCGCTTCCACCATCTGAACGTCGACGAAGGACAGCCGATGATCTGTACCGCCCCAGCCTTTCCGTCGCGACCTTCTGCCTGGGCGAGGCTCGCGCTGATGTCGATGCTGGCCTTGTCAACGGGAGGTAACGCGATGGCCGAGACCCTGAATTTCGACAGCGCTGCCGCCGGAACATCGCCTGAAGGGTGGACTTTGACGATGACCGGCAAGGGAGAACCGAAATGGACCGTCGAGGCCGAACCCACGGCGCCGAGCAAGCCGAACGTTCTCAAGCAGTCCGGACGGGCGACTTTTCCGGTGGCCATCAAGCGCGACACCTCCATCCGCGACGGCTTCGTCGAGGTGAAATTCAAGGCCGTGGCCGGGTCGCAGGATCGCGCCGCGGGAATCGTCTGGCGCGCGAAGGATGCCAACAATTACTACGTGGTCCGGGCTAACGCGCTGGAGGACAACGTCGTGCTGTACAAGACAATCAACGGCATTCGAACGTCGGTGGGGATCGTGGGTCGCAGAGGCGGCTATGGCGTCAGCGCGCGGGTGCCGTCCGGGCAATGGCACGTGCTGCGTTGCGACTTCGCAGGAAGTCGGTTCAAGGTGACCTATGACGGAAAGCAAATATTCGAGGTGGAGGACACCACGATTGCGCAAGCGGGCATGATCGGCCTGTGGACCAAGGCGGATAGCGTGACCCTGTTCGACGATCTGACATATGGTGAGATCAAATAGGCGTAGATCGCAGCGGTCACCTCTCGCTGCTATGGCTGCGGAGGATAGCGGTCGAACGTCGGCAGTTCGTGCGCATGCTCCATCCAGCGAAGTCGCTCGGCGACCTGGATGTGCATCGTCGCCGGTACGGCATCGGGATCGTCGTAGGTCGCGCTCTGGATGTCGATGACTCCGGGCAACATGTTGGCATTGACGTAGAACAGGCCGGTTCCACAGTCGCCGCAAAAGTGCCGCCGGCCATCTTCGGAGGAGCGATACACCTTGGGCTCGCCCTTGGTCACCTTGACGGCATCATCGGCGTACATCGTCCAGCCCACCACCGGGGCGCCGGCGTGAAGTCTGCAATCGCGGCAGTGGCACAGCGCGTGCACGATGGCTTCGCCATCGGCTTGATAACGGATTGCGCCGCAGTGACAACCGCCGGTGATGGTGCTCATGCGTTCCTCCCGCTTGACGGCAAGTTTCGCAGATCGATAACTCCAGAGATTTGCGGCTTCAACGCCGCACATCGATTTGCGATTGCGTCCCACTGTCGCGTGACAACTCCCGCCATCGCCGCCCCGGAACAGTCGCTTGGTTTGTGAACCGCTTCGCGGCACACTGGCAGAGGAAATCGATAGTTCCGGCGGATCGATGGTCCAGATGAAGCATCGCGCCGGGGCTTCGCCTGGAGCGGCGGCCTGTTCGGCGCCATCTTCATTGCACTCGGGATATTCCTGGTCCCTCAGCTCGGCGCGGCGACCTTCTTCGCGCCCCTGATCGCCGGTCAGATGCTCGGTTCGATCGCATTCGACCATTTCGGCTTGTTGGATGTTCCCGTTCACCCGATCAGCGCCATCAGGGTCGCCGGGGCCGCCCTGCTCGTGGGCGGGGTGGTCCTGATCCGGATGTAGAACGCGGGACACGCGATTTCCCGTCATTCGAAGAGCGCGGTGCCAAGGTGGACCATCAAGGCCGAAAGATCAGAGATTCTCAGATGCGTCGCTTCCTCCATCTTCGTCCTCCTGGAGGATGGTTTCCGACAGCAGCGCAGCGGCTTTCTGGAGTGGAGCTATAAACCGGTCCAGTTCGGCGAAGCTTACGCGTGCCACCGGAACGGAGACACCGAGGCACGCGATCAGCTCGCGATCCGGAGACAGGATCGGAACGGCGCAGCCAACGACGCCCCTCACATATTCTTCATTGGTCTTGGCCCAGCCGCGCTTGCGGGTCTGATCGAGGACCTTCATCAGGCTGTCGACGTCGACGATCGTCGTGTCGGTATATTTGGTGAGAGCGAGTGCGTGGCACAGCTTCTCACGCGCCCGCTCTGGCAGCCGGCTCATGTAGATCTTGCCGGTTGACGTGCAGTGGAGCGGCGCGGCTTCACCCGGATTGAACTGCAGACCTTGCGGTTGCGACACGCGGACGCTGTCGACATAGGCAACGACATTGTCGCGCACGACGCCGATCTCGCACTGCTCGCCGATTTCCGCGGCGACGGCGCGAAGCACGGCATGCCGGCGCGCGGTACGAAAGGCTGCGCCGATGACCTTGGCCGACAGCGTGACCAGTTGATTGCCGACCACGTAGCGCTTCGTTCCGAGCGCCTTCTGAAGAAGCCCACGCTGCTCGAGATTCCCGATGAGCCGATGTGCTGTCGGCAGCGGCAGAGCGAGCGCGTTGGCGATTTCCGCGACCGAGACCGCTCTGATCTGACTGGCGACGTGGCCAACAATCGCGAATGCGCGGTCGAGGGGGCCTTCGGTCTTAGTCTGCGGCATCTGCTTCTCTCCGCCTGCCTAGCATGGTTACATAATTATCATTTTTCGGAACAAAAAGTACAATAATATGAAATTTAGGTTGGATACGCTGGCGTGTTGCCCATATCGTTGGCGTCGCTGAGAGATGAGCAGGATTTGTGCAGCGCGCATCGAGCCCGGCGGACGCGCGCAATCAGGAGAGTGGGATGTCTCGACACTATGACGTGGACGCCGTGCGGAAGGAGTTTCCGGCTGTCGAGCGGATCACTTATCTCGACTCCGGCTTCCAGACGCCCCTCTCGCGTCCCGTCAAAGCGGCGATCGACCTTTTCCTCCGCGAAGGTCTCGATACGGCCGGTCCAAAGAGCGTATGGCTCGATCGCGTCGAGCAAACCCGCGAAAAACTGGCGCGGCTGCTGGGTGCAGCGGCCGATGAAATCGCGTTCACCAAGAACACCTCGGAAAGCATGAACATCGCCGCCAACGCGCTGCCTTTGCGCGCCGGCGACAAGGTCCTGATGATCCACGGCGATCATCCGAACAACGCCTATGCGTTCCTCAATCTGCAGCGGAAGGGCGTTGCGGTCGAGTTCGTGCCGATGACGGAAGTCGTGAATGCCGAGAGCATTCGTCCGCACATCGATCCGAGGACCCGGGCGATCTCGATGTCGCTGGTGACTTTCCACGCCGGTCATCGATTTGACGTCGAAAGCATCGGCGCCTTGTGCCGGGAGCAGGAACTCTATTTCGTCGTCGATGTGATGCAGGCGATTGGCGTCGTGCCGATCGATGTGAAGGCCGCGCGAGCGACCTTCATCGGATCGGGCAGCCACAAGGGATTGCTCGTGCCGCAGGGGTTGGGGCTGCTGTATTGGGATAAATCCAGGACCGAGCTGGAGCCCGCCTATCTCGCCGCTTCGAGCCTTGCAGAGATCCCGGCCGATCTCATCGCGCGCCCTGACCAACTCGCGCTAGCGACGAGCGCGCGCCGCTTCGAGCTTGGCAACTTCAACCTTCCGGCGATCCACGCGCTCGGCGCCTCGCTCGACATGATCGAAGCGCTAGGCGTGCAGAACATCCAGAATCATTGCCTCGATCTCGGCGATCATCTCATCGCGCAGCTCGATGCACTGGACATTCGCCTCGTCGGTCCCCGCGACCGGCAGCACCGTGCGCCGCACATCTACGTCGTCGCACTCCCGGCCGCCGAGTGGCTTGGCCATTTCGAGCAGAATGGTGTGCGCGTGTCGCCGGAGCGGGATGGCATTCGCGTGTCGTTCGCGATGTTCAACAATTTCGCGGATGTCGATCGCCTGATCGATGTCATCAAGCGGCGCGGAGTAAAGCCATCGTCGAGGGCCGCCTAGGCTGTCCATCAGAGGAGATATCCATGATGAAGTTTGCGCGCGTATTGGGCGTTCTGTCCGGCCTCGCGGCCATCGGCGCCGTTGCGGGGCCATCGACTGCGGCCGACAGTCCGACGCTCGCCAAGATCAAATCGAGCGGAGCCATCACCATTGGCTATCGCGAGGCCTCAATTCCGTTCTCGTATCTTGGTCCTGACCAAAAGCCGATCGGCTTTTCGCTGGACCTCTGCGCCGAGATCGTCGAGCGCATCAAGGCAGACCTCAATCTGCCCAATCTCGCCGTCAACTACACGCCGGTGAACTCGTCCAACCGGATTCCGCTTATTCAAAGCGGCACCGTCGATATCGAATGCGGCGGTACGGCAAACGACAGGAAGCGGCAGGAGCAGGTCTCGTTTTCGGTCGCAACCTTCGTCAGCCAGCCGCGCTGGCTGATCAAGGCGGACAGCGGCCTGGAGACGGCTGGCGATCTGAAGGGCAAGACAATCGTCGTGACCCAGGGCTCCAATGCCGTTGGCTTTGCGCAAGCGGTGAATGCGAAGGGGCAACTCGGTTTCAATATCGTCCAGGCGAAAGACCATGCCGAATCTTTCCTGATGCTGAATACCGGCCGTGCGGCCGCCTTCATGGAGGACGATATCCTGCTTGCCGGCCTCAAGGCCGCAGCTCCAAATCCGAACGCGCTGATATTTCTCCCCGAAGGTTACGCCAAGATCTATTACGGCCTGATGTTCACGAAGGGCGATGCCGGTTTCAAGGCGCTCGTCGACGACGTTCTTTCCAAACAGATGGCCTCGGGCCAGTTCGAAAAGACCTACACGAAATGGTTCACCCGGCCGATTCCGCCCAAGGGCGAGAATCTCGCGTTCCCGCTCACAGACGAGCTCATGGGACGGATCGCGCATCCCAGCGACGCAGTCGATTAAAACGATGCTTGAGAGTTGTTCCGCAAGCTGATCCTCCGTCATTTGGAGCCCAAGGTTCGCGATGTTCGCAGTGCTTCTTGAGCAAACGGCCGATGGCCAGCGCTACATCGACTGGCTTCTGTCGGGCCTCGGCTGGACCCTGGCCCTGGCTTTCTTCGGCTGGTGGATTGCTTTTGCCATCGGGGTTGTCATCGGGGTCGGCCGGACCGTACAGAACCGGATCGTTGCAGCGCTTGCGCGCGTGTATGTGGAGATATTCCGCAACATTCCGGTCCTTGCGCAGATGTTTCTCTGGTACTTCGTCTTGCCGGAGATTGTTCCGCCTGCGCTCGGAAACGCCATCAAGCAGATCCCGCCGCCCTGGGGATCATTCTTCCCGGCGCTCGTGTGCTTGGGCCTCTACACCGCTGCCCGGATCGCCGAGCAGATCCGGGCCGGGATCGAGGCCCTGCCGAAGGGCCAAACCGAGGCGGCAAGCGCGCTCGGGCTCACCGGATATCTGACCTATCGCCATATCGTCCTGCCGCAGGCGTTGCGCTTGATCTTGCCAAGCCTGACCAGCGAGGTGATGGGCATCTACAAGAATACCTCCGTTGCGCTCACGATCGGGTTGATGGAGCTCACCGCTCAGGCTCGCCAGATCAGTGAGGCGACTTTCCAGACCTTTACGGCGTTCGGCGCCGCGACACTGATTTATCTCGCGCTGGCGCTGATCGCCTACCAGGGGATGGCGATGATCGACAGGGCGGTGCGGATTCCGGGCGCCGCACGGGCAGCGGATGCGATCGAGCCGGGCATGGCCGATGACATGCAACAGGTCGGCGCTTTGCCTGAGACGATGGAGGTCGCGAAATGAACAGCCTCGATTTCTCGATTGTTCTGCAGGCGTGGCCCTATCTCTGGTCCGGTTTGCTGTTTTCGCTGGCGCTGACCGCAGTGGCTTTCGTCGTCGGCATGATCCTCGGCACCTGCTTTGCGCTCTTGCAGCAATTCGAGGTGCCCGTGATCGGGAAGATTGTGCGCGGCTACATCGCCTTGATCCGCTCGATTCCCCTCATCCTCGTCCTGTTCTGGTTTTTCTTCCTGGTACCGATCGTGCTTGGCCATCTCGCCGGCAATGGCCGTCCGATTCCGATCGGCGCCACCTGGACGGCCTTCATCACTTTCGGCCTGTTCGAGGCGGCCTACTATTCGGAGATCATTCGCGTCGGATTGCGCGCCGTGAACCGGGGACAGTTCGAGGCGTGCCAGGCCCTCGCATTGTCCACCTTCGAGACGTATCGGAGCGTGATCCTGCCGCAGGTGCTCCGCGTGGCCAGCCCGATCATCCTGAGCCAGACCATCATCCTGTTCCAGGACACCTCGCTGGTCTACGTGCTTTCGCTGACTGACCTGCTCGGTGCAGCCTCGAAACTTGCGCAGCTCAACGGCCGTCTCGTCGAGATGTACCTCGTGGTTGTCGTGGTCTACCTCGCCATCAGTTCGGCGGCATCCCAATGCGTCGCGTTGTTGCGCAAGCGCTATGCGATCGCCGGAGTGCGCTGATAGGGGCTCGTACGAGAAGCGCCGTCCTTGGAGATGAAGATGCATCAAAAGACTGCCGTGACCAAGACGAACCGATCCTTGCCCATCGTCGCTGTGGAGGGCGTGGTGAAGCGGTTCGGACGTTTCACCGCCCTCAGCGACATCAATCTCAGTGTTACGATGGGCGAGAAGATCGTGCTTTGCGGGCCCTCCGGCTCGGGCAAGTCGACGCTGATCCGCTGCATCAATCATATCGAGAAGCACGATGGCGGCCGGATCGTCGTCGATGGCGTTGAGCTGACGAACCGGATGGGCGACATCAACAGCGTCCGCCGCGAGGTCGGCATGGTGTTCCAAAGCTTCAATCTGTTTCCGCACCTCACGGTCGCCGAGAACTGCATGCTGGCGCCGATGAAGGTGCGCGATCTGGCCCGCGCGGAGGCACACGAGCGTGCGATCGGGTATCTGCGAAAGGTGCGCATTCATGATCAGGCGAATAAATATCCGGGGCAGCTTTCAGGAGGGCAGCAGCAGCGCGTTGCCATCGCGCGCGCCCTCTGCATGAAGCCGAAGATCATGCTGTTCGACGAGCCGACCTCTGCGCTTGATCCGGAGATGGTCAACGAGGTGCTCGAGACCATGGTGGAACTCGCGCGGGATGGGATGACCATGGTCTGCGTCACGCACGAAATGGGCTTTGCCCGCGAAGTCGCGGATCGGGTGATCTTCATGGATCGTGGGTCCATCGTCGAGGAAGCCGACCCCGAGACCTTCTTCCGCGCGCCCAACACTGAACGAGCGAAAGCCTTTCTGAGCCAGATCATCCACTAGGAAAGGCGTCCGTGTATGGTTTCACTGGTGGCATTGCTGACTGCGGCGGACGACAGCGATACTTCGATCATGGCAATCTGTGCTCCGACATGAAAAAACCCGCGGCGGATTGCTCCGCGCGGGTGTCACGAACTTTCGATGTTGCCACTCTGCCAGTGTTTTGCCCGACGAGTCAAAGGCGCATGCGCGCGGTCGATCTGTATCGCCGACCGAACAGCGTTAGTCGAATGATTCCAATGCCTCGGCTACTGTGCATGGGGTTGTTTTGCAGCTTTTTGTTTCAGGCCGCAAAAACGTTCCGCATCACCGCCGGCCGCGCGGAGCTTCGGCCTTGGCCGGCGGCTCGGTCTGCGGCGCGCAGGTCGCAGCTGCCAGCGAGCCTTGCGCCTGCTGCATCAGGCCCGGCTCGGGGGCGAGCGCTTTCATCACGATCAGGCCCGTGGTGCTCGGGGAGTCGATGATCAGGCGGTCGGCCGCGGTGACTTCTTCGTCCTCGGGCAGCTCGTTGTGCTGCGCCTCCGTCATCAGGTCGAGCTCGATCACCTTCCTGCCCGCCGAGCGGTCGTTGATCGCGTAATAGGCGATCTCGTTGCGGGTGTAGAACGACACCGAGGTGTAGGCCTGGCTGACGGGCACGGTGAGCTTGATCGGCCCGCTCGACAGATCGTAGCGGCAGATCGCCAGCGCAAAAGCCGGATCCATGAACGGCATCGGCGAGGTGTTGGGATCGGCAAGCGGAAGCTGGGTGACGCCGTTAAGCTTGGTCATCGGCGTCAGCCGCGAATAGGCGTCCTGCGTCGCGATGCGCGGCAGCGCCAGCACGCTGACGAGATGGACCACGAGGCCGAGGACAATGCCGGCAACGATGGTGAACAGCAGCCGGATCATGAGCAGCCCACCGTCGTGATCGTCGGCATCGGCGCATCGCGCTGGGTGCGCGTCGCAACGCCCACCGGCGTGTCGTAGAGCCGAAGCATCAAGGCGTAGCGCTCGATGCCGCCGGTCGGCAGCCAGTTGCCGGCGCGCGAGCGCGAGGCGATGCGGATCTCGAACGAGCCGTCGGACTGGCGGACGATCTCCTGGCTGGTGAAGCCGTAGCGCTGCAGCGAATTGGCGACGAGGTGTCCCTTGCGGTCATAGAGCGTCAGCGTCCAGAACCGCGCCGGCGGCGTCACGCCGGAGACGAGGACATCGCAGCGGCCGTCGAGCGCCTTCCTCTTGTCGTCGGCGGTCGCAGTGAAGGCAACGCCGTCGCCGGTGCCGATCGGCAGCTCGCCGTTGCGCACGATGGTGGCGCGCGAATAGGGATCGACGTCCGCGGTGCCGGTGCGCGGACGGGCCTTCCAGGGGCCGATCGTCAGCGTGCCGATCTCGGTACCGCGCGTCGTCGTCATCCAGGTGGTGCCGACGCCGACGACGGTGGCGAGCAGCAACGCTGTCAATGTGATGAGGATCAGCCGCACGGGATCTTGTCAGTTCTTGCGCGGGGCGGAGGAGTTCGCGTTCTCTTCCGCGTAGTTCTGCGGAAAGGCGAGCGCGCTCGAGGCCGCCGCGGGCCCGCCAGGCTTCGTCGTGTCGTCGGCGGCCGCCTTGGTCGCGGTCCTCGCCGCATCGTCGAGCAGCTTCTCGACGCGCACCAGGATATCGGCGCCGCGCTTGGTCAGCACCGGCGGTGGACCGGGCTTGGTCTCCAGCACCTTCGGCGCCGCATTGGCCTGCGCTGCCGTCGGGTGCGGCGGCAGCTTCTGGCCCATGCCGATGCCGGGAATTTCCCTGACCTCGACGCCTTGATGGGCGGCGACCATGATGTCGTGCCAGGTCTGCGCCGGCAGCGAGCCGCCGGTCATGCGGTTGGTCGGTGAATAGTCGTCATTGCCGTACCAGACCGCGCAGGTGAAGTTGCCGGTGTAGCCGACGAACCAGGCGTCGCGATAGGCGTTGGTGGTGCCGGTCTTGCCCGCGGTCGGAATGCCGTCGAGCGCGGCGCGGCGCGCGGTGCCTTCGCTGACGACGTGGCTCATCATGCCGGCCATGTCGGCGGCGATGTTCGGCGGAATGGCCTGTCGCGGCTTCGGACCATCGCGGTCCCAGCGCCAGACGAGGTCGCCAGCGCCGGTGCGCACCTCCAGCACCGAATGCGGCGTCACGGCGCGGCCCCTGTTTGGGAAGGTCGCGTAGGCCACCGCGTGCTCGAGCACGGTGACTTCATCGGAGCCGATCGGCAGCGACGGCGTGTCGGGCAGGGGGGCCTTGAGGCCGAAGCGGCGGGCAACCTCGACGATCTTGGCCCGGCCGATCTTGGCCGGGTTCGGCGCCTTCGGCTGTTCCTTCTGGCCGATCGCGATCGACAGCTTCACCGGCACCACGTTGATCGATCTCGTGATCGCCTGGGTCAGCGTCACTGAGCCGGAATAGGAATGGCCATAGTTCTGCGGGCACCAATTGCCGATGCAGACCGGGCCGTCGACCACGATCGAATTTGGCGTGAAACCGTTCAGGAGCGCGGTGGTGTAGACATAGGGCTTGAATGACGAGCCAGGCTGGCGGTAGGCGTCGACGGCGCGATTGAACTGGCTTGCGCCATAGTCGCGGCCGCCGACCATCGCGCGGATGCCGCCGTCGAGATCGGACACCACGGTCGCAGCCTGAGTCGCATGATAGTCGCGGCCGAACTGGCGCAGCTGGTTCTCGATCGCGTCTTCGGCGGCCTTCTGCACGTTGGTGTCGATCGCGAGGCGGACCACGAACACGCGTTCGGTGTAGGACTTCGGGAAGGTGTCGACCAGCTTGCGCATCTCGTCGAAGGCATAGTCGAGGTAATAGTTCGGCGAGGCCTCGTCGCGGCGGTCGACGGCGAAGGCCGGGTTGCGGCGGGCGCCGAACACCTGACCCTCGGTCATGAAGCCGGCATCGACGAGGTTGTCGAGCACGACGTTGGCGCGGGCGCGCGCGGCGGGCAGGTTGATGTGGGGCGCGTATTTGGTCGGCGCCTTGAACAGACCGGCGAGCATCGCGGCTTCCGCCAGCGTCACGTCGCGCGCGGACTTGTTGAAGTAGAAATGCGCCGCGCCGTCGACCCCGAAGGTGCCGCCGCCCATATAGGCGCGGTCGAGATAGAGCTTGAGGATCTCGTTCTTGCTCAGCCGCCATTCCAGCCATACCGCAAGGAAGGCCTCGTTGACCTTACGCTCGATGGTGCGCTCGTTGCTCAGGAACAGGTTCTTGGCGAGCTGCTGGGTGATCGAGGAACCGCCCTGGCGGACGCCGCCGGCCTGGGCGTTGGTGACGAGCGCGCGCGCGGTGCCGGCGATGTCGATGCCGAAATGCTCGTAGAAGCGGCGGTCTTCGGTCGCCAGCGTCGCCTTGATCAGCACGTCCGGAAAGTCTTCCAGCGGGATCGAGTCGTTGTGCTTGATGCCGCGGCTGCCGATCGGGTTACCGTAGCGGTCGAGGAAGGTGACCGCGAGATCGGACTTCTTCAGCCAGTCCTCATCCGCCGTCTCGCGGAAAGCGGGAATAGCCAGAGTGAGCATCAGCACCAGGCCGCCGAGCCCGAGGGTGGCGGCCTCCGACAGCGGCTCGATGAACACCCAGCGCTTCCACCGCCCGACATAGAAGCGGTCCATGAAGGTCGAGTAGCGCTCGTAGAGCTCACGGATGCCCTTGGCCGAGGAGAACAGCGAGGAGTCGATGCGCGCATCGAGGTCCAGGAAGAAATTCCGGACCCAGGCCTTCCAATGCGGTGGTATGATCTGGCGCACCTAGAACCCTTGAGGCTCGGTTCGAAAGCGTTCAAGCACCCGGCCGGGGCGGCATCGAGACGTCTTGCGGGAATGTTGCGGCAAACCCAAGGCGCCCGGTTCGCGTCCGTGGGGACTTACTGTTCCTTCTAGCCGAGCGGGGCCTATAAACCAATGGTCAGGCTCGGGATTTTGAACAACAGGCCTAATTGACCCCGGTTCAATACGGGCCTTACTGGAGGGCCGCTTGCGGCTTCATGGCCGCACGCCCTAGATGACCCTAGCCGTAGCTCTTTCGAATCTTGTTGAGGCGCATGACCGCAGCTCGCAAACGACCTTCAGACCAGGAAGGATTCTTCTGGAAAACCAAGACGTTGGAAGAGATGTCGGGGCCCGAATGGGAAAGCCTGTGCGACGGCTGCGGGCGCTGCTGCCTGAACAAGCTCGAGGATGAGGACACCGGGCAGATCTATTTCACCCATGTCGGCTGCAAGTTGCTCGATGGGGCGACCTGCGGCTGCAAGGACTACCCGAATCGCTCCGACAAGGTTCCGGACTGCGTCCGCCTGACCCCGGCCAATGTCCGCACCCTGAACTGGCTGCCGCCGAGCTGCGGCTACAAGCTCGTCGCGGAGGGGCGCGATCTCTATTGGTGGCATCCGCTGGTGTCCGGCGATCCCAACACGGTGCACGAGGCCGGCGTCTCCGTGCGCGGACGGGTCGAGGGCAGCGAGGTGGAAATCCCGGACGACGAGCTCGAGAACCACATCGTGCAATGGCCGGCGCAGCTGCCGAAGCGGGCGCGCCTAAAGCGACGTCCAAAGGACTGACCCGTCGTTCTTCCTGGGGTCACGTCTTCGCGATGACCCCAGGGCGGGATGCTCCCATGCGCCATGGTGCCTGCCTGAGAAGGACTTTGCTGTTTAGATTGTTTCGATAGAACGAATCCTTCGTGGCATTGCGCCGCAACCCCGACGTCCGATCGAAATGAACAAATTCGAACGGCAGAGCCGTCAATCTGCCGACGCCCAGACATTGCCCGACGACATCGCCGAAGAGCTGTCCCGCCTTCCGACCGAGGTCTTGAGCGTCGATGACGCGCCGTCCATCGCGCCGCCGGCACCGCTGACCTCGGACGAGGTCCGCACCATTGTCATCAGCCTGATGCTGACGATGTTTCTGGCAGCGCTCGACCAGACCATCGTCGCGACCGCGCTGCCGACCATCGGGCGCCAGTTCAACGACGTATCCAATCTCTCCTGGGTCATCACGGCCTATCTGCTCGCCTCGACCGCGGTCGCGCCGGTGTTCGGAACCTTGAGCGACATCTACGGCCGCCGCGTCATGATCATCATCTCGCTCAGCCTGTTCGTCGCCGGCTCGGTGCTGTGCGCGGTCGCGCCGAACATGCCGATGCTGATCCTGGCGCGCGGGCTCCAGGGGCTCGGTGGCGGCGGCATCATGCCGGTGGTTCAGACCGTGATCTCCGACGTCGTCAGCCCACGCGAGCGCGGCCAATACCAAGCCTATTTCTCCAGCGTCTGGATGGTCGGCGGCATCCTCGGGCCCGTCATCGGTGGCGTGTTTGCCGAACATCTGCACTGGTCGATGATCTTCTGGATCAACCTGCCGCTCGCCGCTGCGGCGATCGCGATGCTGCTGCCGAAGATGAAGAAGATCCCGGTGTTCCACCGCAAGCGCAAGGTCGATTGGCTCGGCGGCGTGCTGCTGATGGCCTCGGCTGTGGTGTTCATGCTGGTGCTGACCTGGGGCGGCACGCGTTATCCGTGGCTCTCGCCGACCGTTCTGTCGATGGTGGGCGGCGCTGTCGCGCTCGCTGTCACCTTCGTCTGGCACGCGCGCCGGGCGGACGAGCCGTTCCTGCCGCTTCCGCTGCTGGGCGGCAAGGTCGCGCCGTTCGCGTTGACGGCCGGCGGCTGCGGGCTCGGTGCGATCACCGGTCTCACCGTGCAGCTCCCGCTCTACTACGAGGCGGTCTATCACCTCAGTGCTAGCGAGGCTGGGCTTGCGCTGATTCCGCTCGCCGCGGTCTCGACCTGCGGCGCGGCGATCGCCGGCCGCACCATGGCGCGCGCGAAGCACTACAAGCGCGTCGCCATCATCGGCACGTCATGGGCCGCGATTTGCGCACTGGGCCTCATGCTCACCACGCTGCCGCTGTGGGGGCTCTTGACCTTGATGGCGGCATTCGCGCTCGGGCTTGGCACGACCTTCCCGGTCTGCGTGGTCTCGCTGCAGAATTCGGTTGCCCGTCCGCAAGTCGGCACCATCACCGGCGCGATGAACTTCTTCCGCTCGCTGATGTCGTCGTTCACGGTCGCAGCGTTCGCCGCCATCCTGCTGATCGCGCTCGGCGCCGACGTCCCGCTCGCCGGCGAGCATCACGCCGCCGGCGCGGTCAATGCGATTCCCGCCGACGACATGCGGCACGCATTCCGCTACGTCTTCGGTGCCGCAACCGCGCTGATGACCACCGCCGCGCTCTGCCTGATTGCGATGGAGGAGCGGCCGCTCGCCGGCCCCTCCACGACGCAACCCGTCGAGATGGCGGAATAGCGGCCGCTAGTCGCGGCCACTATCCGAAAAGCTGCTGTTCCGCGGCAAGCGGATGATGAACTCGGTGAACTCGCCCGGGCGCGTATCGACGTCGATCGTGCCGCCGTGCTGCTTGACGATGATGTCGTGGCTGATGGAGAGGCCGAGGCCCGTACCCTCGCCGGCGGGTTTCGTCGTGAAGAAGGGATTGAACATCTTCTCTTTTACGTCGGGCGCAATGCCGGCGCCGTTGTCGCGGATGCGGATCTCGACGTCGGCGCCGCGGTCGCGCGTCGCGGCGCTGAGCGTGGGCGCGACGCCTTCGCGGTTGCCGCGCCTTTCCAGTGCGTAGAAGCCGTTTGAGATCAGGTTCAGCAGTACCCGGGTGATCTCCTGCGGAAACAGTTCGGCGGTGCCGGCGTTCGGATCGAGCTCGCGTGCGAGCGTGACGTCGAACTGCGGCCTCTCCGCCCGCGCACCGTGATAGGCGAGGTCGAGGCTCTCCTCGACCAGGGCGTTGATGTCGGTTAGCCGATGCTCGCCCGCGCCCTCGCGCGAATGCAAAAGCATGTTCTTGACGATCGAGTCGGCGCGCCGGCCGTGCTGCACAACCTTGTCGAGATTGCCCTTCAGTAGCCCCGTCAGCTCGTCGACCTCCGCGCGCACATCGTCTGCGAGCGGGACGGGCGCAAGCGCCTCGTTCAGCTCGTCCGTCAGCTCGGCGGAGAGCGATGCAAAATTGTTGACGAAGTTGAGCGGGTTCTTGATCTCGTGCGCAATGCCGGCGGTGAGCTGGCCGAGCGAAGCCAGCTTTTCGGTCTGGATCAGCCGGTCCTGCGCGGCGCGCAGATCATCGAGCGATTTGGCAAGGTCCCTGGTGCGGTCCTGCACCTCGTTGAACAGCCGCGTGTTCTCGATGGCGATCACGGCCTGGTCGGCAAAGGTCTTAAGCAGACTGATTGTCTTGTCCGGGAACGGACCTGGCTGAGGTCGCGTGACACCGATGGTTCCGATCGCAAGGCCATCGCGCAGCATCGGGACGACCAGGATGCTGCGATAGCCTCTTGTCCGCGCCAGCTCCTTCATCGCCTCCGTGAGGTCGGCTTCGTTTTGCATGTCGCTGCGGAACGCGAACACACCGCTCCTCGCCACCCGGCTGTGAATGCCAGATGCCGCCAGCGGTGTCGGGAATGAGCTGAGCAGATCGGCGTTGCCGGCCTCCGTGTCGGTGGTGAACGCCGCCAAGTGCAGCATGCCATCGATGACGCGGGTGACGGCGGAGGAATGCCCACCGGCCAGCGCCTTGGCACTGTCGGAGATGGCCTGAAACACCGGGGTCACATCGGACGGCGAGGCGGCGATCACCTTGAGGATATCAGCGGTCGCGGTTTGCCGTTCCAGCGCCTCCCTTGTCGCGTTGAACAGGCTGACATTCTTGATCGCGATCACGGCCTGGTCGGCGAAGGTCTGCAGCAGCCGGACATGGTGCTCATCGAAGCTGCCGGTCGCCCGGCGCGTGGCGATGATGATTCCGATGGCTTCGCCCTCGCTCATCAAGGGCGCGAACAGCATGCTGCGATAGCCGCGGGCGCGCGCGATGTCGCGCGCGGCCGGCTCGAGCTCCGTGTCGGGCAGCTGCGCCGCCATGCCGCTCGCCACCAGCCCATACGGTGGGAACCGGGCGAACGGCACGGGAAACGAAGCCTGGAGCACGCGGTCGCCGGCCGGATCCGTCGGCGTGAACGCCGCCAGATGCGCGGCGCCGTCGACATAGCGAAGGACCGCCGTGGAAAAGCCGCCGATCAGACGGTTGGCATTGGCGGCGATGGCATCGAACACCGGCTGCACGTCGGATGGCGAGCCTGCCATCACCTTGAGGATATCGGCCGTAGCGGTCTGGCGCTCCAGTGCCTCCTGCGTCTCGTTGAACAGCCGCGCATTCTCGATCGCGATCACCGCCTGATCGGCGAAGGTCTGGAGGAGTTGCACGTGGTCGGGTGCAAACGCGCCGGGCTCGGCGCGCGTAACGCTGATCATGCCGACCGGCGTGCCCCGGTTCATCAGCGGCATGAACAGGACGCTGCGGAAGCCGCGCAGCCGCGCCAGATCCCGGTTCAGCTCCGGGACGTCATCGGCTTCGCTGTCGGGAAACTGGATCGTCTCGCCGCCACGAACCAGCGCGAAGGTCGGAAATTCCGCGATCCGCCGCGGGAACGATGCCTTCAGTCCCGCGTCCGCCTCCGGGCTGGTTGGTGTAAACGCCACGAGGTGCAGCTCGTCCCCAATGAACTGAAGCACGGTGGCGGAGAAGCCGCCGAGCAAACGTTTAGAGCTGGACGCAATCGCTTCGAAGACCGGCCGGGCATCGGAAGGCGAGGCCGCGATGGTGCGCAAGATCTCGGCACTGGCGCGCTGACGATCGCGAGCAATCGCAAGCTCGCTTCGAAGCTGCGCGTTCTCGGCGGTGGCCGACTGCAATCGGCGCTCGAGTTTCTCGATTTCGTTGGAAGGGGTGGTCATTTGCAATCCGGCCTGATGCCGCAACGTGCGCGGCACCAGGGCGGATTATCACATCTCCTGCGGCCGGAGCCAGCGCACGCGACAGCAAGTTTTGCCGCCAAACCGCGTTACGTTCCCGGCCGCGACACCTCCGTCTCCTTGCTGGTGATGAACTCCAGCAGCACAGGGGTGCCTTCCTGCGTCTTCTGGATACCGCGCTTGATCGCCGGGATAATGTCCTCAGCCTTCGTCACCTGTTCGCCATAGCCGCCGAAGGCGCGCGCCATCGCGGCATAGTCGCCGGAAATGTCGGTCGAGCGATATTTTTCGGTCGAGACCGGCATCACCTTCAGCTCGATCGCCATCGAAAAATTGTTGAGCAGGATCGACATGATCGGGATGCGCTCGCGCACCGCGGTCTCGAAATCCATTCCGGTGAAGCCGATCGCCGCATCGCCCCAGACGTTGATGCAGAGCTTGTCGGGTTTTGCGAGCTTGGCGCCCATCGCAAGCCCGAGGCCGTAGCCGAGCTGCGTCGTCTTGCCCCAGCCGAGATAGGACAGCGGCTCGACCGCCTTCCAGAACGGCGAGAGCTGGTCGCGCGGGCTGCCGGCATCGTGGGTGATGATGGTGTTGCGGATGTCGACGGTGTGCTGGAGGTCCCACAGCACGCGATAGGGGCTCAAGGGCGCATCATTGCTGGTGAGCTTCGGCATCCATTTCGCCAGCCACTCTTTGTGCGAGGCCGCGATCTCGGCGGCAACCGCCGAGGCATCCCGATCGGAAGTGATGGTCTTGCCGATCTCGTCGAGCAGGGCATCGAGCACGAGGCCGGCATCGCCGACGAGGCCGATCTTCGCCTCCACATCCTTGTTGAGATGGTTCGGATCGAGCGTGGAGTGGATGATGGTCTTGCCCTTCGGCATGGCGATGCCGAAGCTGGTCTCGGTGAAGGAGCAGCCGATGCCGAAGATGACGTCGGCTTCAGCGAGAAACTTCGGCACGGCGCGCGGCACCGCAAGGCCGCCTGAGCCGAGCGAGAGCGGGTGCGTTTCCGGAAATGACGATTTGCCGCCCAAGCTGGTGGTAACGGGAATGGCCAGCCGTTCCGCGAGCCGTTTCAGTTGCGGCCAGGCCTGCGCGTAATGCACGCCCTGGCCGGCGTAGATCACCGGACGCTTTGCGTTGACGAGCAGGGCAGCCGCTTCCTTCACATGCACGGGATCGGCGCCGCAGCGGGTGCGCAGCACCGGCGTGTAGTCGAGCGGCTCCGGCACCTCCTCGTTCCACATGTCCGCGGGGATCTCGACGATGACGGGACCGCCGCGGCCGTTCTTCAGTTTTGTGAAAGCACGGCGGAAGATGTTGGCGACCTCGCTCGCCAGGATGATCGGCTCGGACGATTTGGCAAACGCCTTCATCACCTCGCTGGAATTGAAGTTCGGCTCGATATGCGACAGCCGGCGCGGATAGCCCATCGGCAGCACCAGCACGGGCACGGATTCGCCAAAGCACTGCGCAACCCCGCCCATGGCATTCTCGGCGCCGGGCCCATGCTGCATACAGAACGCGCCGATGCTGCGTCCCGACGTCACGCGCGAGATCGCATCCGCCATGTGAATGCCGACGCGCTCCTGCCGCACCATCACGGGCCGGATCTCGGCGCTCGCCGCATGCTCGATCAAATGGTTGACGGGGTAACCGCAGAGGATCTCGATCCCCTCACGCTTCATGATTTCCGCAATCGCGGTGCCGAGCTTCATGGCGTCTCTCTCCCTGGCGAGGCCGGTTGGTCCGGCCGATTGAGGAGAGAGGATCAGGAAATTGGAGAGGCGTAAAGCAGGGGCACGTGAGGGCTGCGGTAGGTCAGGTATGCAGCGCGAGCGTTCAGCAGCTCAGGCTTGCCAGCCGTAGGTCGGCCCTTGGCCAACGGTGAAAAACCTCCTACTTGCAGCTTTTGCAGATCGTCAGCTTACGTTTCAACGCCTCATCTTCCTGATCGATCGATTGCTGCGCGGTGGTGCCATTCGTATCCAGATCGGGCTTTGAGCCCTTTGCTGCACGTGCCCTGATCGATCGCTTCGGCTGGTCTGGCGTGTCATCGTCTTCGACGGTGCCGACGCTAAAGCCATCGTAGTCGGCGGTAGGATTGGGCAACGATGGAGGTCCGCTGGCGGCCGGTGTCGACGGCACTCTGTCGGACGCTGCAGGGGAATTTTTGGCGCCCACTTGTGGTGATGCTTTGGGCGGAGCAAGCGAAACCGGCGGAGCGACTGAAGCCTGTCCTCTCGCGCTGTCCTGCAAACAGGCGCCAACAAACACAAAGCTAAAAGCCAGGAGCGTCGCGCTCTTCATCCGCATCCTTCGAACAGGTTGGTTCCGCGATTTATAGCATGACTCTCTGAGCCATGCTGGATTGAGAATATCCAGCATCCACATGGAGATCAAATGGGGGAGCGGATTAAGCGGGATGGTCGCGGCCGTAGGATGGGTAGAGCGAAGCGAAACCCATCAAAGACTGGACAATCTGTTCGTTTTCACGTGATGGGTTTCGCTTTGCTCTACCCATCCTACGAGCTAACCCGCATTTCTCACAGTGTTGAGGCGCATCGGGGCGCGAATCAGCGAAAGTTCTTTTGCGAGAAGGACTTTTGTCTGATCCAAGGAGCGCCCCGATGCC
>NZ_JADPKQ010000303.1:0-1154 GCF_023074015.1 Bradyrhizobium sp. 142 | reverse complement strand
GCACCGGATCAGACCGGCCAGCAGCGCGTCTCCATGCTTGGGCGCGCCGTGATGCCGACCGGTGGGAACGTTGCTGCTGACCATTGTGCGGATCGCTTCGAACCTCTCCCAGCTCACATACCCGTCGTGGGTATTTGGCTTCAGCGCCAGCCATTCGTTCCGCGTCTTGCGGCGGATCCTCACGCTCACGCCCTCGGCGCTGTATCCCGCCGCCACAGCCGTCTTACCATAAGCATAAGCGCCGCCGTAGACCGGGTTCTCAATGATCCGGTGGATGGCGGAGTAACTCGGTCGCCGCCAGGCTGTGTCGCCGTTGGTCTGCTTCACCGGCAGATCGAGATTGTACTCGTGGAGCCAGCAGAGCGCCTGTCGCGCACTGCCCAGTTCCTCGACCTTGTCGAACACCAGCTTAATCGCTTCCTGGACACGCCGATCCGGATCTTTCTCATAATGGTCGCCGGCCTTCACGAAGCCGACGGGCGCCGCCACAACCAACTCGCCCCGGCGCGCCTTCTCGTAGCGGGCCGAGAGCGAGCGCTGGCGCAACAAATCCAGTTCGTACTCGTTGAGGCTGCCCTTGAGCCCGAGCAGCAGGCGGTCGTTGCCGTGCCTTGGCGCATAGATGGTCTCCTGATCGACCAGAACGGTATCGACCACGCGGCACATCTCGATGAGTTGCTGCCAATCCCGGCTGTTGCGAGCGAAGCGCGAGACCTCGCGGGCGCAAACCGCACCAACCTTGCCGAGGCAAACCTCCGCCACCATCCGCTCAAAGCCAGCGCGTTGTACCCCGCCGGCGGCTGAACGACCGAGATCATCATCGATCACTTCGATCTCTGACCACCCGAGCGCCGTGAGCCGGTCCCGCATGGCGTATTGCAACGCGCTGCTCTCGCGATTGTGCAACACCTGATGTGCCGAGGATTGGCGCACGTAAAGAATCGCCTTGCGCTCCAGATGATGAGGCCTGACTTTGTCAGAGATCATGATCGACCTCCTTCGCGGGCGGCGTCGCTGTCATCGCAGCATGGTCGAGGATCAACTGCGTCATCAGGCTCGTGAGGGCCGCCCGGGCTTCCGCCGGCAGCTCCGGCCATGCTGGCGCGCCGATGGCGCCGTTCGACAGGCCGCTCCCGAACAGATCCATCTGCGGC
>NZ_JADPKQ010000039.1:0-1158 GCF_023074015.1 Bradyrhizobium sp. 142 | reverse complement strand
TGGATGCAATGCAGGAAAAGCTCCGAAGTCACCCGTTGAACTGGCAATGGCTAAATCGCCAGGTGCTCGAAAGCAGCTTCGAGCATCTATTTCATGCACTAAGGCCCCAGTTCGCGACCTCTTGCATGTCAGATCAAGCCGGGAATGCCGCCTCCTATCGTAGCGACGTTCCATCTCAACTGCAGACCAGACGAAGGATTTGGCTAACATCAAACCGCCGCTCCCGTAACGCGAACCTAACGACGCAGTTATGCCTCACCAGTGCACGCAGCGCCACCAAACCTCGGCCATCTAGCTAGGACTCGTCATGTCATTGGCCGCGCCGCTTCCTTGACAGCCTGGCCCGTGGTCGCCATTCCGGCGGCGTAGGCCGCTCCCGCGCCGAGAAGAAGGGCGCAGAAGCTTGCAAACATCGCATATGCGAAGTGCTTCCGGGCTGCATCAATTTGAGCGGGCGTTGCAGCTCTCGCTGTCGCGCCGACGGTTTCCTGTCCTGTATTGGTCGACCAGTACGCGACGCGCGTGCTGGCGGAATATGACGGGCCGACGAGGTTGCTGGCGATGCTGGTCGCCGAAGCGGGCAACATCGCCGCCGCACCGACCACCACAACGGTTGCTACTGCCCAGGCGGCCATCGCATGCCCGACCCGACCGAGGCCGGTCTGATCCGGCGAATTGGCTGCCGCAACGGCGCCACCTAGAAATGCGGCGATTATGCCTGAGACCGCCCACCACACGAATGTGGCCCAGCTGGCGCCGGCAGGTGCCGATGAAGCAGTGGGAATGTCGATCGCGAGCAGACCGATGCCGAACCCCAACATGGTCAGCAGGATCTGAACCACCAACGAAGTGAACACGCCGGCCAGTACGGCCGACCATGTCCAGCCAAAAAACACATTGGGAACGGAGCGTATAATCATGGCGAACTCCTCCAGTCACTTTTGTTCCGGTCCCAACGCGCGGTTAAATCGTCCGTTCCTGTTGCAGGAACCCCGGGGCGGCCTCTGGACTTGGTTGACCGGAGAAACAACAGGAGGATTGGCGCCATGACACTTGGCAGAGGCGCTTTATTGTGGCTGCTGGGGATTCCTCTCCCGGTGATCCTGCTGCTTGCGCTGTTCTGGCGTTAGCCAGCAATCGATCGGAGACGATGCCCAA
>NZ_JADPKQ010000499.1:0-1164 GCF_023074015.1 Bradyrhizobium sp. 142 | reverse complement strand
AGGCGAGATCGCCATCGGCGATATGGCGACGGATCAGCAGACCGCGCGTCCATAAACCATCATTTGCGCTGTTGAACTGCTCGGCCTCGAGGTCGGCCAGTTCGAGATAACACCAGTCATGCAGCCTCGGTCCTTTGGTTCCGGCTCCCGCCGACAAGCGCTTCCAGTCGGACGGGCGCCGCGTCCGGGCGATGTCTTCGGCCTTGCCGGCGACCGGCTGTCGCTTGCCCCAGGATCGGAAGACATGAGAGCTGCTGACCCCGAGCACATAGCCTTTGCGTGCCCGCCGTAGCTGCTGTTCGATATCGCCAACACCGTAGACGGTGTCACCGGCAACCCACTTGAATGGTACAGACGCGGCTATCGCACGTGCGATCATTCTCGTCGCAAGCTTTGGTTTGGTCGCAAAGCCGACATCGGCAGGCACGTATGCGGCTTCCAGACGATCTGGATCGTCGGTCCATTCCTTCGGAAGATACAACGCGCGATCGATGAACGCATGACCATGACGCGAAACGTAGGTAGCGAAGACGCCGATCTGGCAGTTCGTGATCTTCCCTGCCGAACCAGTGTATTGCCGCGCCACTCCGCACGAGGCCTTACCCTGCTTGAGAAAGCCGGTCTCGTCGATCACGAGCACCGCATCGTCATCCGCCAAGTGCTCGATGACATAGTCCCGGACGATGTCGCGCAGGGCATCAGCGTCCCAATCCCCGCGACCCAGGATCGCCTGCTGCCGCCATGGGCCGGGATCGCCAGCCGCCTCCGCGCGCATCCAACCGGTCTTGCGCTGCTCATCTCCGAGCAGACCTTCCAGGAACAGGCCTGCATTCGTCGCCACACGCTCTTGCGTGAACAACGGACGTATCCGCTGCTTGACCTCTCGAAGCGACGCCGCCCACAACGCAAGCGTCTCCTCAACCGACGCGGCCCGCGTCCACGACATTCGAATCATGGTTGCCCATGGATTCAGAAGCCCGCAAACAAAGATCGCGGTAGGGACGCTCATTGCTGAGCGCCCCCCGCACAGATCCGGACGAGCCCAATTAAGGCATCTGAACCGCCCCGGGTTTGCCGGAGGCCATTTGGTTTAAGTTATGCCGCCATGGCGGGTTGTTCCAGCATGGCGTAGTAGCGTTGCTCGGCTTCGGCAGGCGGGATGTT
>NZ_JADPKQ010000344.1:0-56197 GCF_023074015.1 Bradyrhizobium sp. 142 | reverse complement strand
TGCGCCTCGTCAATCTTCCAGAGTCGAAAATCCTTGCTCATAGCCCCGCAAAGAATCAGACTCGCCCCAGCTTGACCAGCGACTACTTGGACAGGCTCCTAGCTAGAAGCACCCGTGTTTATTGGGCTTTTCGCACGGGCTGGACACCGCAGATATGGCGGAGAGGGAGGGATTCGAACCCCCGATAGGCTTGCACCTATGCCGCATTTCGAGTGCGGTGCATTCAACCACTCTGCCACCTCTCCTTGAAGTGCCGATGAGGGGCAGGAACCCCTGTGGTCGGGGCGTGTAATAGGCGAGGACGGCGAGTGAGACAAGGCGCGAAAGGCGAAAATCCGCAGCCACCCCTGCCCTTCGCCTGGAAGGAACTGCGATGGAGCATCTGACCATCACGGCCAATGGCGCCAGCTTCCACCTGGCCCGCTGCGGGCGAGGCAAACCGCTGCTTTTGCTGCATGGTTGGCCGGAATTCTGGCTGACCTGGGAGCCGGTGATGTCGCGGCTGGCGGACCGGTACATGCTGATCGCGCCCGATCTGCGCGGCTTTGGCGACAGCGACAAGCCGGACGGGCCTTACGGATCGGACGGTCACGCAGCGGACATGCTGGCGCTGATGCAGGGGCTCGGCATCAGCCGATCCGGCGTCGTCGGCCATGATGTCGGCGGCGCCGTGATGCAGCCTTTGGCGCGCCAGGCGCCGGAGCGGCTGGCCGGGCTGTTCCTGTTCGATTTCGTCTATCCCGGCATCGGGCCGCGCATGGCGGCGCCTGACCGGCTCAACCACATCTGGTACCAGTCCTTTCACCAGCTGGAGATGGCCGAGCGGCTCGTCGGCGCGAGCCGCGAGAGCTGCCGGCTCTATATCGGCCATTTCCTGAAGGGCTGGTCTCACCGCAAGCACGCTTTCGACGATGTCCTCAATGATTTCACCGACAATTTCTTTGAGGAAGGCAACCTCGCCGGCGGCTTTGCGTATTATCGCGCCGCGCATGCCGGGCGTATCGCGATGATGAAGGGCGAAGCGCCGCACCTGCCGCCGATCACAACGCCGACCTGCGTGCGCTGGGCCGAGCACGATCCGTTATTTCCTTATGCCTGGACCGACCGGCTCAAGGAGACTTTCAGCGAGCTCGATCTTGCGATGTTTCCCGGCGTCGGACACTTCCCGCATCGCGAGGATCCGGATCGCGCAGCAACGGAGATCGCTGCGTTCTTTGGGCGAATTGGCTGGAGCTGAAACCCCCGGGGAATCCAAAGGGCTATCGCGTACAGATTTCACGAGGGCAGTCCGCGGGCTTGCTCCGCCTCTCCCGCTTGCGGGAGAGGCCGACGCGCTCGCAGAGCGCGGCGGGTGAGGGTTCTCGCCGCGCTGGGACGTCCTCCGCAAGCCTTAACAATCCCGACGCGGGGATACCCCCACCCCAACCCTCCCCCGCAAGCGGGAGAGGGAGCTCAGTGCCGACGTCGAAGCATCATGCACACAAATATGCGATTGCCCTGCTAGATGGGGGTGGGACCGCCAGACGCGGTAAACACTGGCGGTCCCGTGCCGCTCATTGAAATACTGGCTGGGAAGGGCGGCTTCGCCGGCCAGGTGAGGCGACAATTCGACCGTAGCGTGCGTCTGCCATCCCGCAACGCAATCCGTCCCTTAACCTAACCAGTCAAGGTTACTCCTTGTCGCCTCTGCCCTTTTTCTTGCCGTTCTCCGTAGAGTCCCGGTCTTTGCTGTTGCCGCCGTCCTTGCGGCGGTTGGTGAAGCGCGCGTTGCCAAGCCCGGTGCCGATGGTCAGCACGCCCCAGCGCTCGACGTCTTGCATGAAGGGGATTTCGGAAAGGCCCTGCACCACGCCGTCATTGTGCATCACGATCGCGGTATCGTGCTCGCCGATCTGCGGGATGCCCTCGGCCAGACTCGCCGGCAGGTTGAACTTGCTGCTCTCCCAATTGCCCGGCAGGTTTTGGGCGCCCTTCTCGATGGAGCCGTCCTCGTCAATCACGCCGGGACAGGCGATGCCGATGAACGGCGCCAGCTTGAAGCCCTCATTTTCGGCTTCCGCGATCAGTCCCTTGAGCATTTTCGCGAGCCGTTTCACCGCCGCTTCGCGGGTCGGCTCGTCGTCAGCATGACGCCACAGCTCGGATTTCCAGACCGAAGCCTTCGACAGGTCGTTGGCCTTCTTCCAGCCGGTTGCCACCACGCCACAGCGGATGTTGGTGCCGCCGATATCAACGGCGAGGATGCTGTCATAGGCCTCAAAGATCCAGGATGGCGCCAGATGCAGCGCCCCGATCAGGCCGGCCTCGTCCGGATGATGACGGATCGGCTGCAAGTCGATCTTGGAGTTCTCGGACTTCAGGATGATCTCGGCGCGCGCGATCGCGAGCTCGCCGAGCCTGGAGTCGCGAAAACCGCCCCCGACCACGATGCGCTCGGTCTTGGCCCAGGCCTTGGACTTGAGGAAGCGGCGCGTGACATAAGCAAGCTCCTGGGCGAAATCCTCGATTGCGCTGTGCACTACGGCCGAGGCCTCGGTGTCATCGCCGACCAGGATGTCGTCCAGTGTCTTCTTGCTGATCTCCTCCGACGGCTCCTTGCCGAACGGATCCTCGCCGGTCTTGCGCAGCGGCTTGCGCCAGCGCTCGAGAATGTCGCGGAACGCGCCCTTGCTGGCGCGGTCGCCGAGAAAACCGTCCTCGTCCTTCATCTCGATGTTGAAGCTGTCGATGTCCACCGACGGCAGCCGCGCCGCGCCGTGGGTGGCGATGCCCGTCGTCTTGACCAGTTCGTCTGTTGCCATGGAAAGCCCTTGCCCGCGCGCGAAATTCGCTTGAACAACGGCGGGGGAACCCGTTTGGTTGCAGGCTGGACCCGAGAAACGATTTCCGGACCGGGAAGCGGCCCAAATCCTTCAATTCCGGGCCTTTTCCGGCGGTTTTCCTTGACTCTCGGCGTCCGCCGGCTATAAGTCCCGCAACCGGCGCGGGGCGTTTCTCGCGCCGCCTGTTTTTGCGTGGGTTTTCAAACGGATAACTCCCACCTGCGCAAAACTCGCAAAACCCATAGCGACTGACAAAAAGCCGGCCCGGACATCCTGTCGCGAGGCCGGGATTGAACACGAAGGAAGAAAACGATGTTCGCAGTCATCAAAACCGGCGGCCGGCAGTACCGCGTCGTTCCGGATGATGTCCTGGAAGTAGGCAAGATCGCCGGCGAAGTCGGCACGATCGTGCAGCTGAATGAAGTTCTGGTGGTTGGCGGCGACACGCCGGTGCTGGGTCTGCCGACGGTGGCAGGCGCGTCCGTTGCGGCCGAGGTGCTCGACCACAAGCGCGGGCCGAAGGTCATCGCGTTCAAGAAGCGCCGCCGCAAGAACTCGCGCCGCAAGCGCGGCTACCGCGACGAGATCACGGTGCTGCGCATCACCGAGATCCTAACCAACGACGCCAAGCCTTCGATCGGACCGCGCCCGAAGCGCGAAAAGGTCGCCAAGGAAGCGGCGAAGGAAGAAGAAGCCGCATAAATTGATCACGCCAATTCACGAATTGATGCGTGAGAAAATGTGAAATGATTCCGTCAAGGAATTGATCTAGAACTACGCAGGATTTGGAGACGAGCCATGGCTCACAAAAAAGCAGGCGGTTCATCGCGCAACGGTCGCGATTCGAAGGGCAAGCGCCTTGGCATCAAGGCGTTCGGCGGGGAAGTCGTCATTCCCGGCAACATCATTGCGCGTCAGCGCGGCACCACCTGGCATCCCGGCCTTAATGTCGGCATGGGCACGGACCACACTTTGTTCGCCAAGATCGAGGGTCGCGTTACGTTCCAGGCCAAAGCCAACGGCCGCACCTTTGTATCGGTGCTCCCGCTCGCAGAGGCGGCTGAATAGACGGTGGATCAATTTGGAGTCCGCCGGGTCCTACCAAACCGGCGGAGTCCTTCAGATCAAAAAGATCAAAGGCTCCAGGGGAGGCGGGAAACCGGCCTCCCCTTTCGTTTGACGTGCTCACTTTTCACTTAGTGACTTCGACGGAGCCGGACATGTTGCAGGATTTTTCGAGCGTGACCTTGCGGGAGCCGAGACCGAGCGTCGTCGCCACCGAGCGGCTGACCTTGCGGCGGCCGACGCTCGCCGACGTCAGAACCATCGCCAAGCTCGCCAATGACCGCCGCATCGCGGAAAACACCCGCCGCCTGCCGCATCCCTATTCGCAAGACGATGCCGTCGAATTCATCCGCGCCACCGCGGCGATCGGCAGCGAGACCGTGTTCTTGATCGAGCACGACAGCGGGCCGGTCGGCATGGTCGGCATCGACTGCTCGACGCCGGACAATGCGGAACTCGGCTACTGGCTCGGCGTCGAGCACTGGGGCCGAGGTTTTGCCACCGAAGCTGCGCGCGGCGCGATCGACTTCTTCTTCGAGGAGTTCGACGACGATCATCTCTATGCGGGCGCGCGCGTCACCAATCCGGCGTCCCGCAACGTGCTGGAGAAATGCGGTTTCCAGTGGAGCGGCGTTCAGCTGCACCGCTTCCTGGCGCTGGGCTGCTCCACGCCCGTCGACTGCTTCCGCCTCTCGCGCGGCGTGTGGGCGTCGCTGAAGAGCTGGAGCAGTGCAAGACGGGTGAGATAGGGCGGGAGCGGCGCCTCAATCACAACTGTCGTCCCGGCCTAGTGCGCAATTGCGCACGGGGGCCGGGACCCATAACCACGAATGCTGGTGATGCGAAGGCTCCCACTCCGCGTCTTCGCCAAACATGGTCCTGTGGGTATGGGTCCCGGATCGGTGGCTCACTTCGCTCGCTGGTCCGGGACGACGATCTCGTTTGTGTCTTCTATCTCACGCCGGCGGATTGACCTGCTCGTCCCCACGGCCGAGATCGCGCTCGCGCAGATAGATGTAGAAGCCAGCGCCGATGATGATGGCGGCGCCGACGAGGGTGGCGACCTGCGGCACATCGCCGAACACCACGAAGCCGAAGATCACGGCCCAGACGATCATCGAATATTGGTAAGGCACGACGACGCTGGCCGGCGCGAGCTTGAGCGAGCGGTTGACGCAGAACAGCGCCGTCACCGAGACACATCCCGCCAGCGCGAAGATCACGAGGCTGCCAGGGCTCGGCGGCACCCAGTGGAACGCCGACAGCACGGCGCCGAGCAGGAACGTGCCGACGAATTGCGAGGACGCCATCACGATGTCGGGCGTCTTGCGCAGGCTGCGCGTGATCAGCATCAAGGTTGCAAACGACAAGCTGCCGCCGAGCGCGATCAGCGCCGGCAGGCTGACCGTCTGCGCCGACGGTCGCAGCGCGATCAGAACACCGCAGAAGCCGATCAGGATCGCAGTCCAGCGTCGCCAGCCGACGCGCTCGCCCAGAAAGACAGCCGACATCGCGGTGACGAAAATGGGGCCCGCGAGATAATAGGTGATGACGTCGGCGAGCGGCAGATAGACGGTCGCAAGGAAGAACGCGGCCACTTCCAGTGTCGACAGCGTGACCCGAAACAGCTGAAGCCACGGCCGCTCCGGGTGCAGGAAATCATGACGCTGCCGCCAGATCATCGGCGACAGCAGCAGCAGCGCCGCGCAGGCGCGCAGGAACAGGAGCTGTCCCACCGAATAAGTCCCGACCAGGAACTTGCCCATGGCGTCGCCGAACGAGAACATGAAGATCGACAGCAGCATCAGCGCAATGCCGGCAAGTCGCGCCGAGCGCTCGTCATAGGCGGAGAGATTTTTGAACAGGGGCATTGAACAAGTCTGAGAGAGAAAAGCTCGTCATTGCGAGCGAAGCGAAGCAATCCAGTCTGTCATCGCGAAAACAGTCTCGATTGCTTCGTCGCAAGGGCTCCTCGCAATGACGGGCGGAGGAAGCGGCAGGAACCGGCGACAAGACTCGCTTGTGGCTGTTTTAATGACGTGAGCGACAGCGACAAGCCCGCCGCCTCAAATTGAGCGGATGGTCGCACTCCCTTGATCCGCCGCGGCCGACGGGTTAAGGTAAAAATCGCGAAAATTGGGCCGATTCGCGGGTCAATTCGGGTTGCCGCGCGGGACCGGCTGGCCTACCTATGACGCATGAAATTCCTTGACGAAGCAAAGGTCTATATCCGCTCCGGTGATGGCGGCAACGGCTGCGTGGCGTTCCGCCGCGAAAAATTCATCGAATTCGGCGGTCCTTCCGGCGGCAATGGCGGCCGCGGCGGCAATGTCGTCATCGAGGTCGCCGACGGGCTGAACACGCTGATCGACTATCGCTACCAACAGCACTTCAAGGCCCAGAAGGGCGAAAACGGCAGCGGCTCGGACCGCCACGGCGCCAACGGCAAGAACATCGTGCTGAAGGTCCCCGTCGGCACGCAGATCTTCGACGAAGACCGCGAGACGCTGATCCACGACTTCACCAATGTCGGCGAAAAGTTCGTGCTCGCCGAGGGCGGCAATGGCGGCTTCGGCAATGCGCATTTCAAGACGTCGACCAACCGCGCGCCGCGCAACGCCAATCCCGGCCAGCTTGGCGAGGAGCGCTGGATCTGGCTGCGGCTGAAGCTGATCGCCGACGCCGGCCTGGTCGGCCTGCCCAACGCCGGCAAGTCCACCTTCCTCTCCAAGGTCAGCGCGGCAAAGCCGAAGATCGCCGACTATCCCTTCACCACGCTGCATCCGCAGCTCGGCGTCGTGAACTCCGACGGCCGCGAATTCGTGCTCGCCGACATTCCCGGACTGATCGAAGGCGCGCATGAAGGCGCGGGCCTCGGCGATCGCTTCCTCGGCCATGTCGAGCGCTGCCGCGTGCTGCTGCATCTCGTCGATGCGACCTGCGAACATGCCGGCAAGGCCTACAAGACGGTGCGAACGGAGCTCGATGCCTATGGCGGCCTGCTCACCGACAAGATCGAGATCGTGGCGCTGAACAAGATCGACGCGGTCGAGCCGGACGAGTTGAAGAAGCAGAAGGACCGGCTGAAGCGCGCCGCCAAGAAGACGCCGCTGCTGCTTGCCGGCGCCACCGGCCAGGGCGTCAAGGAAGCGCTGCGCGCGCTCGTCGAGGTGATCGGCGAGAACCCCGTCTCCGCCAAGGCGAAGAGCGCGGCTGAAGCGGAGCCCTGGTCGGCCTGAGGAGAGCGATGCTCATTCCACACCTCTCCCCAAAGGGGAGAGGTTTCTTCGCGCCCTCGATAGTGCAATATCCAGCCAAAGGGACGGAGTGAGAAGCATGGCGCGCGCGAAGAACGTTCTCTGGATCATGTGCGACCAGCTCCGCTACGACTATCTCGGCTGCACCGGCCATCCCTCGCTGAAGACGCCAAACATCGACGCCATGGCGAAGCGCGGCGTGCTCTTCACCAAGGCTTACGTGCAGTCGCCGATCTGCGGCCCGTCGCGGATGTCGTTCTACACCGGGCGCTACATGCGCTCGCACGGCTCGCACTGGAACGGCTGGCCGCTGCGGGTCGGCGAACCCACGCTCGGCGATCACCTCAAGGCAATCGGCGTGCGCAACGTGCTGATCGGCAAGACCCACATGGCCCCCGACATCGAGGGCATGAAGCGGCTCGGCATCCCGCCGGAATCCATCGTCGGCGTCCATGTCGCCGAATGCGGCTTCGAGCCTTATGAGCGTGACGACGGCTTGCATCCGACCGGACGGCCGCGTCCGAAATACGACGACTATCTGCGCAAGCAGGGTTTCGAGGCGACGAACCCCTGGGAGCATTGGGCCAATTCCGGCGCCGCCGACGACGGCAGCTTGCAGAACGGCTGGTTGCTGACGCACGCTGACAAGGCCGCACGCGTGCCGGAAGAACACTCCGAAACGCCCTATATGACGCGGCGCGCGATGGACTTCATCGCCGAGGCCGAGACCGATGGCAAGCCGTGGTGCCTGCATCTGTCCTACATCAAACCGCACTGGCCCTATATCGCGCCCGAGCCCTATGCCAGCATGTATTCGACATCGGACATGCTGCCGGTGATCCGCTCCGAGCGCGAGCGGCAAAACCCGCATCCGGTGTTCGGCGCCTATATGGACATGCGCTACTCCCGCAACATGGCGCGCGACGATGCCCGGGAGAAAGTGATCCCGACCTATATGGGCCTGATCACCCAGATCGACGACCAGATGGGCGTGCTGATGAAGTTTCTCGAGGAGCACGCCCTCCTGGAAACCACCATGATCGTGTTCACCTCCGATCATGGCGACTATCTCGGCGATCATTGGATGGGCGAGAAGGACCTGTTCCACGAACAGTCGGCGAAGATCCCGCTGATCGTCATCGATCCATCGACGGACGCGGATGCGACGCGCGGCACGCGATGCGACGCACTGGTCGAAGGCATCGATCTCGCGCCGACTTTCGTCGATTATTTCGGCGGCAAGGTGCCGGGACACATCCTCGAAGGACGTTCGCTGCTGCCGCTGCTGCGCGGGCCGACGCCGCCCGACTGGCGCAAGGTCGCATTCTCCGAATACGACTACGCCATGCAGGACGTCCGGCTGAAATTGAATCAGCCGATCGAGCGCTGCCGCCTGTTCATGGTGTTCGACGGCCGCTGGAAGTACATCCACGCCTCCGGCTTCCGTCCGATGCTGTATGACATCGAAACCGATCCGGAAGAGTTTTTGGATCGCGGCGACGACTCTGATTGCGCCGGCATCATCGCGCGGTTGCAGGCCGAGCTGTTCGACTGGGCGCTGCATCCAAACGACCACATCACCACGCCTCGCGAGAAGATCGCGAACTATGCGGATAACCAGCTCCAGGTGAAGGGCGGGATTTTGATCGGCGTCTGGGACGAGGCGGAGCTTGCGTCGATCCGCGATGGAATAGAGCGGCGCGCGAAGATGTAGCTGAGCGGCAACTCGTCATGGCCGGGCTTGATCCGGCCATCCACGCGTAGCCGAGCCTGACGCAAGACGTGGATGCCGGGGACAAGCCCGGGCATGACGACGGAGTACTTGGCGCGAGCGCCTCAATTCTCGATCTTGTATCCCGTCGCCTTGACGATCGGCTGCCAGAGGGCGGTGTTCGCGGCGAGCTCCTGAGCAAGTCCGTCCGCCGTGCTGCCGACCGGAATCATGCCGATCGCTGTGAGCCTGTCCTTCACCTCGGGCTTGGCGAGAGCGGCGCGGGCCGCCGCGCCGAGCCTGCTTGCAAATTCCGGCGGGCTGCCGGCGGGAAGCCACATGCCGTACCAGGCGTCCGCAACGAGAGCGATGCCGTTCTCCTTCAAGGTCGGGACATCGGGCGCGAAGG
This sequence comes from Bradyrhizobium sp. 142, assembly GCF_023074015.1. Taxonomy (NCBI): domain Bacteria; kingdom Pseudomonadati; phylum Pseudomonadota; class Alphaproteobacteria; order Hyphomicrobiales; family Nitrobacteraceae; genus Bradyrhizobium; species Bradyrhizobium sp. 142. The sequence continues at coordinate 46,933 of NZ_JADPKQ010000344.1, read as the reverse complement.
GCGAACGTTCCGCGCTCGCGACCGCGACGATCCTCACGCCCTTGGCGCGATGCTGCGGCAGCGCATCGGCCAGCGTCGTGATTCCGAACGAGAGGTGGCCGCCGACGAGGTCGTTGAGAATCGGCGCACTGCCGCGATAGGGCACCCGGGTCAAGGGAATGCCGAGGTCCTTTTCCAGCTTCGAGCCCATGAAATGCGGAATGGTACCGTTGCTGGGCACGCCGAACGACGTCTTGTCCGGATGCGCCTTCAGCCAGGCCACGAATGACTTGAAGTCCGTGACATCGAGCACCGGATTGATCACGAGCGCGAACTCGAACCGAGCCAGCAGCGACACCGGCACGAAATCCTTCGCCGTGTCGAAGCGCGGCGTCGTCTCCACCATCGGCAGCAGATACATGGTGGGACCCGTCGTCACCAGCACCATGCTGCCGTCGGGGCTCGCGCCCTTCACCGCCTTGATGCCGATCAGACCGTCGCCGCCGGTGCGGTTCTCGACCACCATGGTCCGCTGCAGCACCGGCGCCATGTCCTGCGCGATCAGCCGGCACAGCGTGTCGCCGCCCGCGCCCGCCGCGAACGGGAAGACGATTTTGGTGAGCCCGGCCTGGGCCTCCGCCTCGCCCGCTCGCGCGAGCAGCGGCAGGCCCAGACATCCGGCCATGAATTGACGGCGATCCATACGTTTCCCCTTTTGGTCCGTTATTGATTGCCGGCATTAGAACCGGGCCCGCGTCCAAGACAAGGCCGGCGGTGGCGCTGTTTACCATGCCGGCCGCCTTGCGCCGGCCATCGTCCTGCTGCAAAAAGCAGGCCTCACCGGCGCCGCCCTTCGCTCCGCCGTTTCCTAGTGCAGAGCAACTCGACGCCAGCGCCCATGGCCAGCCCCGAACTCAGTCAATTCCGCCGCATCGTGGTCAAGGTCGGCTCCGCGCTGCTGGTCGATTCCGACAGGGGCGAGGTGCGCGCATCCTGGCTGGCCGCGCTCGCCGACGATATGGCCAAGCTGCACCAGGAGGGCCGCGACGTCCTCGTCGTCTCCTCGGGCTCGATTGCGCTCGGCCGCAGCCGGCTCAAACTGCCGCGCGGCCCGCTCAAGCTTGAAGAGAGCCAGGCGGCCGCCGCCGTCGGTCAAATCGCGCTGGCGCGGATCTGGTCGGAGGTGCTCGGGGCGCACGGCATCGGCGCCGGCCAGATTCTGGTGACGCTCCAGGATACCGAAGAGCGCCGCCGCTATCTCAATGCGCGCTCGACCATCGGCAAGCTGCTGGAATGGCGCGCGATCCCCGTGATCAACGAGAACGACACGGTCGCCACCAACGAGATCCGCTACGGCGACAATGACCGCCTCGCCGCGCGCGTCGCCACCATGGCGAGCGCCGACCTATTAGTGCTGCTGTCCGACATCGACGGGCTCTACGACGCCCCGCCGAAGACCAATCCGGACGCCAAGCTCATACCCGTGGTCGACAGCATTTCCTCGGAAATCGAGGCTGTGGCGGGCGATGCCGAGTCCGAACTGTCGCGCGGCGGCATGCGCACCAAGGTCGAGGCCGCCAAGATCGCCACGACAGGCGGCACGCATATGCTGATTGCGTCCGGCAAGATCGAGCACCCCCTGCAGGCAATCGCCGACGGCGGCCGCTGCACCTGGTTCCTGACGCCCGCCAACCCCATCACCTCGCGCAAACGCTGGATCGCAGGATCGCTGGAGCCGAAGGGCACGCTGACGATCGATGCCGGCGCGGTCACAGCGCTACGCGCGGGTGCCAGCCTGTTGCCGGCGGGCGTCATCAAGGTCGAGGGCCAGTTCGCCCGCGGCGACGCCGTGATCGTGCGCGGCCCCGACACCAGCGAGATCGGCCGCGGCCTGATCGCCTACGACGCCGAAGATGCCGAACGGATCAAGGGCCGCTCCTCCCCCGATGTGATGGCGATCCTCGGCATCAGCGGCCGCGCCGAGATGATCCACCGCGACGATCTGGTGGTGGGTGGGTAGGGCCGAGCCGGGCCGTTTTTCGAGGGACCGCTAGGTCAATGACCCAGCCGGCACGCAGCCGGGGAGACCAGCCATACCCTCCCGACCCTTCGCAAAAGCGGGATTTCCGTGCTAGGACACGCCCTTAGCAGAAGGTTCGAACCGCTATGGCCGCCCCCCTCAAAGCCCTTGATGGCAATGCCGATCTCCAGGCGCTGACGACCCTCGCAGCCAAAGCCCGCGCTGCGGCGCGCGTGCTGGCGCTGGCGCCGCCGGAGCAGAAAGACCGGGCGCTGGAAGCGATGGCGCGGACGATCCGCGAGAACGCGGCCGCCATTCTTGCTGCCAATGCCGAGGACGTCGCCGAGGCCCGTGCCTCCGGCAATGCCACCTCCGCCTTCGTCGACCGCCTGACGCTGACGCCCGCGCGCGTCGAGGCAATGGCCGAAGGCATCGGCATCGTGCGCGGCATTGCCGATCCAATCGGAATCGTCACCGAGAGCTGGCAGCGGCCGAACGGCATGACCATCGAACGCGTGCGTGTGCCGCTCGGCGTCGTCGGCGTGATCTTCGAGAGCCGGCCCAACGTTGCGGCCGACGCCGGCGCGCTGTGCCTGAAGGCGGGCAATGCCGTGATCCTGCGCGGCGGCTCCGACAGTTTCCGCTCCTGCCGCGCGATCCATCAATGCCTGGTGCAGGGCCTGCGCGAAGCGGGACTGCCGGAAGCTGTAATCACGCTGGTGCCGACGCGCGACCGCGCGGCGGTCGGCATGATGCTGTCCGGATTGAACGGCGCCATCGATGTGATCGTGCCGCGCGGGGGAAAAAGCCTCGTCGCGCGGGTCGAGGCTGAAGCGCGCGTGCCGGTGTTCGCGCATCTCGAAGGCATCAACCACGTCTATATCGACGGCAGCGCCGACCTTGCCATGGCGAAGTCGATCGTCCTCAACGCCAAGATGCGCCGCACCGGCGTCTGCGGCGCGGCCGAGACGCTGCTGGTCGACCGCGCCGGCGCCGCAAAGAGCCTGAAGCCACTGATCGAGATGCTGATCGAAGCCGGCTGCGAAGTGCGCGGCGACGAAACGGTGCAAGGAACGGATGCGCGCGTAAAACCCGCGCGCGAGGACGATTGGGACACCGAATATCTCGATGCGATCATCGCGGCGAAGGTGGTCGACGGCATCGACGGCGCGATCGCGCACATCCAGAACCACGGCTCGCACCACACCGATGCCATCGTGAGCCAGGATGAGGCCGCCGCGAAGAAGTTTCTGAGCGAGGTCGATTCCGCGATCGTGCTGCACAACGCCTCGACGCAGTTCGCCGATGGCGGCGAGTTCGGCTTCGGCGCCGAGATCGGCATCGCCACCGGCCGTTTCCACGCTCGCGGCCCGGTCGGGGCCGAGCAGTTGACGAGCTTCAAATATCGCGTCCACGGCACAGGGCAGACGCGGCCGTAACGTCGCAAGGCGCGGGGCATTGAGCAACGATTTCGTCGCGCCTCGCTTCGTGGCGCAGGCCATACCGCCCTATACCCAGGGCATGCGCATCGGCTTGCTCGGCGGCTCGTTCAATCCGCCGCATCAGGCTCATCGCGCCATCAGCCAGTTCGCGCTGAAGCGCCTTCAGCTCGACCGCGTGTGGTGGCTGGTGACGCCGGGCAATCCGCTCAAGGAAAACGGCTCGCTGCATGAGCTCGGCGCGCGCATGCAGGCGGCGCGCGACGTCGCTGGCGATCCCAGGATCGAGGTGAGCTGTCTCGAATCCGTCATCCGTACGCGCTACACTATCGACACGATCAACACCTTGCGCCGCCGCCTCCCCGGCCTGCGCTTTGTCTGGATCATGGGCGCCGACAATCTCGCTCAATTCCACCGTTGGCAGGACTGGCGCCGGATCGCTGGCCAGGTGCCGATCGCGGTAATTGATCGCCCGCCACAGAGTTTTCGCGCCCTTGCCTCGCCCGCCGCCCAGGCGCTCGCGCGCTATCGCCTGCCCGAGAGGGAGGCGGCGCTGCTTGCGGACCGGCCAGCGCCGGCCTGGGTCTTCCTGACGGGATTGAAGCTGAACCTGTCGTCGACCGGCCTGCGGAACCCGGACGGGAGCTGGAAAGGTACGAAGTGAGACGGACTTATGCGGGCTGGGGCTCTCTGGCATATTGAAACCCTTAACCCCACATGATGTAGTGTAACCAGTGAGCGCCGGATTCGGCCCTCGCGATACAGTGAAAGGAATGGTCCCTGACCACGTCTGTATTGTCCAAGTCTGTTTTACCCAAGGTAGCTAAACCGGCGCGTAAAACATCGACCAAAGCTGCGGCCTTGAAGGCGCAACCCGACGCCGACAAGACGCTGAACCTGATCCTCTCCCGCCTCGACGATATGAAGGCGGAAGAGACGGTCACCATCGACCTTCGCGGCAAATCGGCGTATTCCGACTACATGATCGTGACCACGGGCCGGGCCAACCGGCACGTTGGCGCGATCGCGGAAAATGTCACGAAGAGCCTCAAGGAAACCGGCATCAAGACCATCCATGTCGAGGGCTTGCCCAATTGCGACTGGGTGCTGATCGATTCCGGCGATGTGATCGTGCACGTGTTCAGACCCGAGGTCCGTGAGTTCTACAATCTCGAGAGATTGTATACGCAGGGCCCAGGGGCGGCGAAGGCGATCTAGACTTAGAGAGCCGATTTCGAATCGGCTGGCGCGCATGCTAGCGTCGTGCGCGCGCGTGACGCGCGCGGTCTGGAAAACGTGACCCTGAAGACGTGACCCTGAAGACGTGGTCCTAGAGACGTCATGCGTGTTGCCGTCATTGCGGTGGGCCGGCTGAAGCAGGGCCCCGAGCGTGAGCTTGCCGATCGCTATTTCGCGCGGTTCGACGAGGTCGGCCGCAAACTTGGATTCCGCGAGCTCACTGTCCATGAAATTCCAGAGAGCCGGGCGCGCGACGCTGCGACCCGGATGGCCGAGGAAGCCGCGGCGATCGGCGCGCATGTTCCCGACAAGTCGGTCCTGATGGCGCTGGACGAGCGCGGACAAAGTCTGGATTCCACCGTATTCGCACGGAATCTCGGCCGCTGGCGCGACGAGGGCGCCGGACATACTATCTTCGTGATCGGAGGGGCGGACGGACTTTCGCCCGAATTGCGCCGTAAGGCCAAGCTCGCGATCGCGTTCGGCTCTGCGACCTGGCCGCACCAAATGGTTCGCGTCATGCTTCTGGAACAGCTTTATCGGGCCGCAACCATCCTGGCCGGCCATCCCTATCATCGCGCGTGATGCGCGCCACACGAGCATCTTTGCCGAAACGATGCGAGCGCCGATTCTCAACCTGTTGCTGATCGCAATGCTCGCCGGCGCCAGCCTCGCGCAAGCTCAGACGGCAGCGCCGGCACCGCAGACCGCGGCGATCTCGCCCGACGCGATCAAGCAGCGCGAGCAGGAGCTGGAAGCCGCGCGCGCAAGGCAGAAGAGTGCGGAGGAAGCCCAGGCTAAGCTCAAGGCCGAGATCACCTCGCTCGGTCAGGACCGCACCCAGCTCAATCAGCAGTTGATCGATACCGCCGCGAACGTGCGCGCCGTCGAGACCAAGATCGACGAAGCCGAAGCGCGGCTGCGCACGCTGAACGGCCGCGAGCAGGCGATGCGCAGCTCGCTCGATTCGCGCCGCGCCGACATCGTCGAGGTGCTGGCCGCCCTGCAGCGCGCCGGCCGGCGATCGCCGCCTGCACTACTGGTGCGGCCGGAAGATGCGCTGCAGTCGCTGCGCACCGCCATGTTGCTCGGCGCCGTGGTGCCGGAATTGCGCACCCGTGCCGAGAAGATCGCAGGCGAGCTCGGTGAGCTCGTGGCCTTGCGCAAGAGCATAGCCACCGAGCGCGACCAGCTCGCCGCCGATCGCGACAAGATCCGCAACGACCAGACCCGACTCACCGCCCTGGTCGACGAGCGGCAGCGCCAGCAGGCGTCGCGCGAAAAAGATCTCGACGCCGAGAATTCGCGCGCCATCGCGCTATCCCGGCAGGTCGGCGATCTCCAGGGGCTGATCGCCAAGATGGAGCAGGATCTGCAAAGCGCCGCCAAGGCGGCTGAGAAGGCGGCTGAGGCCGCAAAGCAGGCCGAGGCACAGGCGGCAGCCAGCGCCAAGCCCGGCCCGGGCGCTTTCAAGGACCGCTCCCGGGCGACCCCGGCAATCGCTTTCGCTTCGGCCAAGGGCCTCCTGCCTCTTCCGGTTAACGGTAACAAGATCAGGGATTTCGCTGGTTCCGACGGGGTCGGCGGGGTCCAGAAGGGCATTTCCCTGGCGAGTCAGCCCGGCGCCCAGGTCACGACGCCGTGTGACGGCTGGGTGGTCTATGCCGGCCCGTTCCGCAGCTATGGACAACTCTTGATCCTCAATGCCGGGGGCGGGTATCATGTCTTGATCGCCGGGATGGAGCGCATTTCGGTAAACATCGGTCAGTTTGTGCTCACGGGAGAGCCGGTCGCGACCATGGGGTCGACTTCTCAAGTCGCCTCCATTCTCGCCACGAACGCGAGTCAACCTGTGCTCTATGTCGAGTTCCGCAAAGACGGCACTCCAATCGATCCAGGCCCATGGTGGGCCGCAAATGAAGGCGAGAAGGTTCGCGGATGATGCGCAAGACTTCAGTTATCCTCCTCAGCGCGGCCACCGGTGCGGCGCTGACGCTGTTCGTGACCCAGCCGCGCGCGGTGTTCATGGGCTCGAGCGCACGGGCCGCCACCGCGGACACCTATCGCCAGCTCAATCTGTTCGGCGACGTGTTCGAGCGCGTGCGCTCCGATTATGTCGAGAAGCCCGATGACACCAAGCTGATCGAATCAGCCATCAGCGGCATGCTCACCGGTCTCGACCCGCATTCGAGCTACATGGACGCCAAGAGCTTCCGTGACATGCAGGTGCAGACCCGCGGCGAGTTTGGCGGCCTCGGCATCGAAGTCACGATGGAAGACGGCCTGATCAAAGTGGTCTCGCCGATCGACGACACGCCGGCCTCGCGCGCCGGCATCATGGCCAACGACATCATCACCAATCTCGACGAAGAAGCCGTGCAGGGCCTGACCCTGAACCAGGCGGTCGAGAAGATGCGCGGTCCGGTCAACACCAAGATCAAGCTCAAGATCATGCGCAAGGGCCAGGACAATCCGATCGACGTCACGCTGGTGCGCGACAACATCCGCGTCCGCTCGGTGCGCGCGCGCATCGAAGCCGACGACATCGGCTACATCCGTATCACCACCTTCAACGAGCAGACCACCGAAGGCCTGAAACGTGAGGTCACCAGCCTTTCGAACCAGATCGGCGACAAGCTCAAGGGTTACATCATCGACCTGCGCAACAATCCGGGCGGCCTGCTCGAGGAAGCGGTCACCGTCTCCGACTCCTTCCTGGAGAAGGGCGAGATCGTGTCGACCCGCGGCCGCAATGCCGAGGAGACCCAGCGCCGCACCGCCCATGCGGGCGACCTCACCAAGGGCAAGCCGGTCATCGTACTGGTCAACGGCGGCTCGGCCTCGGCGTCGGAAATCGTCGCGGGCGCGCTCCAGGATCACAAGCGTGCGACCATCGTCGGCACGCGTTCGTTCGGCAAGGGCTCGGTGCAGACCATCATCCCGCTCGGCTCGGGCAACGGCGCGCTGCGGCTGACGACGGCGCGCTACTACACGCCTTCGGGCAAGTCCATCCAGGCCAAGGGCATCGTGCCCGACATCGAAGTGCTCCAGGATGTGCCGGACGAGCTGAAGTCGCGCACCGACACCAAGGGCGAGGCTTCGCTGCGCGGCCATCTCAAGAACGACGGCGACGAGAAGACCGGCTCGCAATCCTACATCCCGCCGGACGCCAAGGACGACAAGGCCCTCAAGATGGCCGACGACCTGCTTCACGGCATCAAGAATAGCGCCTCCGCAGCGCCGACGCCGGGCAGCGACAACAAGGGCGCGACCGACAAGCCCAAAGCGGCAAACTAAGTCGTCGCATCACGCGATCTCTCGAAAAGGGCGGCTCCTGGAGCCGCCCTTTTTGCTTGCAACTCCTTGCCAACTCCTGCCGCCCCCGGCCTATCCCGGCCTGCCGCCCCTTGACCTCGGCGTGGTATCGTCGGCACCAGTGATTCGGGATCGCGCATGACTGAAACGGCCGATGATCTGAGCGCCCCGCTTGGACAGGACAAGCCGCGCCGGAAACGCCGGCTGCGGCCGCCGTTCACGGCCATGCAGTTGTTGGCCGTACTGCTCGGCCTGTTCCTGATCAGCTTTGCCGGCTTCGCCATCTTCAACAAGGACCCGCTCGGCGGCGAGCCGATGACGCGGCTGGCGATCGGCGAGCCCAAAGCCACGGACACTACGGAGCAGAAGCCGGCCGCTGGCGGCCATGGCCAGGAAAGCAAGCAGGAGACCAAGGAGGCGCCGAAACCGGCCGCCGCCGGCGAGCACAAGACCGTCACCATCATCGACGGCTCAAGTGGTGCGCGCCATGACGTGGTGATCGGCGGCGATGCCGCCGAGAAGGGCGAGGCGGCCTCCATGGCGCCGCCCGTCATGGCCGGGGTCGACCAGAAGCTGCTGGAGAAATCGCGCTACGGCATGATCCCCGTGGTCGTCGACGGGCTGAAGCCGTTCAACGTCTATGCCGCAGAAGCCGATCGCGCCAGGGCCGCCAAGATGCCGGTGGTTGCGATCGTGATCGGCGGCCTCGGCGTCGGCGCCGCCAAGACCACCGACGCAATCATGAAGCTGCCGCCCGCGGTGACGCTGGCCTTCACGCCCTACGGCTCCGATCCCGGCAAGCTCGCCGAGCGGGCCCGCGCCCAGCGCCACGAGATCTTCCTCCAGATCCCGATGGAGCCCTACGACTTCCCTGACAACGATCCAGGGCCGCAAACGCTGCTGACTTCGCTGAGCGCCGACCAGAACATGGACCGCCTGTACTGGCATCTGAGCCGGATGCAGGGCTACGCCGGCATCACCAATTTCATGGGCGCCCGCTTCGTGGCGACCGATGCGGCGATGCAGCCGATCATCCGCGAAGCCGCCAAGCGCGGGCTCGGCTTCTTCGACGACGGCTCCTCGCCCCGCAGCATCGCGACCCAGGCCGCCGCGAGCCTGGCGATGCCGTTCGGCAAGGGCGACATCGCGATCGACGTCGTGCCGACCCCGGCCGAGATCGACCGCGCCCTGAACAAGCTCGAAGCGGCGGCCCGCGAGCGCGGCGTGGCGGTCGGAACCGCCTCCGCCCTGCCGGTCTCGATCGAGCGGATCGGCACCTGGACCAAGACATTGAGCGACCGGGGCATCCTTTTGGTGCCATTGACAACCGCGATGCTGAAATCAAAATCCAGCTAAATCAACGGATTGGTATGGTACGGGTCCTGCGGGGCCGACGTGCCTGCGTACAGCATGCGAAAGGTTCGGCGGAATGGCGCGTTACGAGGATCTGCCCTACCGAACCTGCGTCGGCGTGATGTTGCTCAACAAGGACGGACTGGTGTTCATCGGCCGCCGCGCCGGCGGCATCGAGCATGTCGACGACGCCCATGTCTGGCAGATGCCGCAAGGCGGCGTCGACCCCGGCGAAGACACCTGGGAAGCGGCCAAGCGCGAGCTCTATGAGGAGACCAGCGTGCGCTCGGTCGAGCGGCTCGGCGAGGTGCCGGACTGGCTCACTTACGACATTCCCCGCACGGTCGCTGGCCGCACCTGGAAGGGCCGCTACCGCGGCCAGCGCCAAAAGTGGTTCGCGGTGCGCTTCACCGGCAAGGACAGCGAGATCAATGTCGAGAAGCCGGGCGGCGGCCACAAGTCCGAGTTCGTGAGCTGGCGCTGGGAGCCGATGAAGAACCTGACCGGCCTGATCATTCCCTTCAAGCGCCCGGTCTATGAGCGGGTGGTGAAGGAATTTGCCGCGCTCGCGGAGCAGTGATTGCATCGTCAATCCTGGGCATGCGAAGCAGGTCCCATGGTGCGCGATTGCGCACCTGAGAATGACGAAGAAGGAAGTCCGTGACCGATCAAAAGCCCTACCGTCCCAATGTCGGGATCGCGCTGTTCAACGCCGATGGCCGCGTGCTGATCGGGCACCGCTTCAAGGGCGATGGACCTGAGATCATCCTGCCGGGCCTCGATTGGCAGATGCCGCAAGGTGGCGTCGACGAAGGCGAGGACCTGCGCGATGCGGCGCTGCGCGAGCTCTGGGAGGAGACCAGCGTCAAGAGTGCAAGCTATCTCGGCGAGACCGACTGGCTGACTTACGAATTCCCGCCTTACGACGGACCGCAGTCACACCGGCTGGCGAAGTTTCGTGGCCAGCGCCAAAAATGGTTCGCACTGCGCTTCACCGGCCAGGACGGCGAGATCGATCCGCTGACGCCGCGCAACGGACAGCCGGCGGAATTCGATGCGTGGCGCTGGGAGAAACTCGACCGGGTCGTCGATCTCGTCGTGCCGTTCCGCCGCGAGGTTTATCGGGCTGTGGCGCAAGCGTTCGCAGCGTTCGCAAACTAAAACAGCGAAAACAACCCCATGCACAGTAGCCGACCACCGCCGGTGCGTTGCCCTGCGGTCGCTGCGAAGCCACTGACATTTCAGAAAGAATCGGGGGCACGGCGCAATCGCCGCAAAAGATGCCATTGAGCACGCGACGGTCATTTACCCGCCGAACGCCGCGCGACTTGTTGGGCAGCATCGGCTTGATCGCGATCCATTCATAGTCGCTGAGTTCGTAGCGCATGATTCAAGGCTCCGGTTTCGGAGATTGAATCACTTCTCGAGCAGCGCCATCAACTCGCCATGACCAACGCGCAGTCGCTAATGCTCTGAATTTACTTACGGACATGGCTGGACTTGCCACTCGTTCGCCCCTGTAGCGAACGACCCTTACAGACAACGGGCTTTGGCTCACCGCAGCTTTGGGCGCCCAGACTAACTCACCCGAACTATCGCCCCTTAATCGGAAAGAGAAGTAAATTAGGTCGGGACCGCACTTGGCAGTGCGGAAACTAAGCCAGTCCCAAGCCGCCATCGACGGCGAGAACCTGGCCCGTCAGCCATTGCGAGGCGGGGCCCGCAAGCTGGACAATCCATTCCGCGATGTCGTCGGGAACGCCGCGCCGACCGAGCGGAATCCGTGCGCGCTCGTCTTCCTTGACGGCTTCCGCCTGTTCCGCAGATAGCCCCATCATCCCGGTCAGGGCGCCGGATTCCGTGGGCCCGGCCGCGACCGCATTCACCCTTATTCCGAGCGGCGCGAGTTCGAGCGCCCAGCAGCGGGTCAGGTGTTCCAGCGCCGCCTTGCTGGCGGCGTAGTGAGATAGTCCCGCCGCCGGCCGGTGACCGAAGGTCGAGGAGATGTTGATGATGGTGCCCTGCGTCGCCTTCAGGTGAGGAAGGGCGGCGCGGGCCAGCAGGCTCGGACCGAGCACATTGACGGAAAAGATGTCTGTGATCCGATCGGCTGTCGCATCCGATAAGGGAAGGATGGCGCCCGCGCCGGCGTTGTTGACGAGCGCATCCACTCGGCCCCACTTGTCGACCGCCGTGGCGATGGTCCGCCTGGCGTCTTCAGCAGAGGCGGTATTCGCAACGATGCCCGCGATATTCTTGTGCTCCGCCACCGTTTGCTCGACGGGGCCGGCGCGGCGGCCGGTGATGAGCACCCTGTCGCCTTGGTTCGCGAAACGGAGCGCGGCCGCGCGACCGATGCCGGAGCTGCCGCCCGTTATGATCATGACCTTTTCGTTCTGCATGTTCGTTCGACTCATCTGTAAAGCTGGAAGTTGGTCAAAGCGGGCATTAAGCGACCGCTCCGGTTTCAGCGGCTCAGTGGTTGCGAGGTATTGAACCAGGGCGCGAACTCATACGCCCTGGTTCGGCCTTAACCCGACGAGCGGTCAGTAGTCCCAGAAGACCGGTACGAAACGGAAGGCGTCGCCGTCGGCCGCCACCCGGCCGATGGACGGGAACGGCAGGTGAGTGGCCACCAGCATCTCGCCGCTCTTAGCCAGCTCCCGCAAAAGACGGACCCGAACGCGCGCCGCCTCTTCGGGGTCGTGTTCGAAGCCGTTGTGCCAGTCGGGCTGCTCGAACCCGACAGTAAACACGGCGTCGCCGGCGAACGTCAGCCCATCGCCGCCGGACGCCACGCGGACCACGCTGTGCCCGGGGGTGTGACCGCCGGTGCGACGGGCGACCACGCCCGGCGCAATCTCGTGCTCCTCATCGAACGTCCGCAGGTTGCTCCCGTACTCGCTCACGAACCGCTTGGCGGCCGACCGAAGCGCATCCGGGAAACCCTGCGGCATGGAGGTGTGGGAGAAATCGGGCGACTCCCAGAACTTGACCTCGGCGGCCGCCACGTGGATCCGCAGGTCTTTACGCAGTCGCTCCTTCACCCCCTCGACGAGCAGCCCGCCAATGTGGTCCATGTGCATGTGGGTCAGCACCAGGTCGGTCACGGACCCAAGATCGATGCCGGCGGCCTCCAGTCGCTTGATCAACTGGCCGGCCCGCGGCAAGTTCAAGTCCGGATCGGACCCTAGTCCAGCGTCAATGAGGATGGTCTTGCCGCCGCTACGCACCACGACCACGTTCAGCGCCCAGTCGAACGCGTCCTGCGGCAGGAACATGTCTTTCAGCCAGGCCGCGCGGTCGGCCGGGTCGGCGTTGTGTCCCAACATTTGGGTTGGGAGCGGCAGCACGCCATCGCTGACCACCAGCACGTCAATGTCGCCGACCTTCAGCGCGTAGCGCGACGGAACGAGCTCTTCGGGTCCCGATGTAACGGGGTATGAGGTGTTGTGCAGGTTCATGTTCGTCTCCTGTTTCATGGTAAAGGCGCCTGGTTGGTCTTGGTTCTGGCTGGTCTTGGTTCTGGCTGGTCTTGGTTGAGCAGGCCGCGCAGCCAGGGGAGCGCGGCCGCCATCGCTTGGGGCGTCTAGAGGTTGGTCACGCGCTCCGGATTGGCCGACGCGAGCGCCGCGGCGCGCTCGGCGCGGGGCGGGTAGATCCAGACAGTATTGATCTCCTGCTTGGTCTTCTTGGCGAGGTCGCCGACCATCTCGACCTTGCGCTCCCAGCTGCGCGTGAACAGAGCGCCGGCTTCGCCGAGGTCGAGGCAGGTGACGTAGGCCTTCTGGTGATACGGCCTGGTCGGAACACCCAGGAGTTCGGCGACGGCATTGTTGCCGGCAAAGGCGCCCATCCGCGTGGCGTGCTGGCACGACATCAGCGCGTAGTTGCCTTCGTCGTCGCATGCGGCCCGCGCAGCATCGCCGGTGGCGAAGACGCCGGCGACACCCGGCACGCGCAGATCGCGATCCACCAGCAGCCGGCCGAAATTGTCGCGCTCGGCAGGAATCTGCTGGGTCAACGGGGCGGCGCGAATGCCGGCCGCCCAGATCACGGTTTCGGCTTCGATGCGTTCGCCGTCGGCAAGCGTGATGCCGGATCCATCGAGCGCCGCAACGCCGGCGCCGAGACGGGTCTCCACACCGAGCTTGCGCAGGGCGTCCTCGATGACAGGACGGGGGCCTTCGCCCATATCGGGTGCGATTGCGCTGTTGCGGTCGACGATGATCACGCGCGTCTTGGCGTCCTTGCCAAGGATTTCGCGCAAGCGCGCAGGCAGCTCGGTTGCTGCCTCGATGCCGGTGAAGCCGCCGCCAGCGACGACGACCGTATCGCGCCCGTTGATGGCCGGCCGGTCGACTAGGCTGTGTAGGTGCTTGTCGAGCGCGATTGCGTCATCGAGCGAGTCAACACTGAAACCGTGCTCGGCAAGGCCCGGAATGTTGGGGCGGAAGAGGCGGCTGCCGGTCGCCACCACGAGACGGTCGTAGGACAGAGTCCTTCGCGGGCCGTTCGGAGTCGTGATCTGCACCGTTCGAGCATCGGTGTTGATCGTTTCGGCGCTGCCCTGGATGTAGTCGACGTCGATCGCCTTGAGGACGTCAAGCAGCGGCGCTGTCAGGGTTTCCGGCTTCGGCTCATAGAGCCGCGGGCGGACCACCAGCGTCGGCTCCGGTGCGATCAGTGCGATTTCGAGATCGTCAGGCGAAACGCCCTGAATGTCGCGCAGCCGGGCGGAGGAAAGGGCGGCGTACATGCCGGCGAAGCCGGCGCCGATAATGACTAGTCGCATGGATTTTCTCCTTGGTTTGCACTTGTCGAAAGTCTGTGCGCTACCGCCGCTTCTCCGTTGAGGGCAGCGTTCGGCGGCTCTACGAGAGGTGAAGCGAATGCTGGTCTTAAGGTGCGATGCAGCGTGACGGCGAGCTCAGCGGCCAGCCGTATATCGAAAGCCAGCCGGTGCAGACCTCTTCGGACTCCAGTCCTGGTAGGGAAGGCCGGACCCAGCCCCGGTCATCATCGAAACCAGCGGGTGCGGCGTTTGCATGAAGTGCGGCGCGACTTCCACCTCCTCGCCCGCCGCGGAAGTGAAGCGAACGGCCAGAGAGAGGCCGTAGAAGACGGCAGGGGCAACGACCCTACGTCGCGATCTGATTGCAAGTGGGCTGGCGAAGCTCTTCCAGGTCATATTTGTCTCCCGCTGTTCCTGATCGGCGCCGACTAGGCCGAGATGAAGGAGAGAATGTCGGCGTTGATGAAGTCGGCATGTGTCGTGCACAGGCCGTGCGGCAGAAGATCGTAGATTTTTAGTGTGCTGTGCTTCAGTAGCTTCGCCGACAGGGGCGCGGAGTCGTCGACGGGTACGATCTGATCGTCACCGCCATGCAGGACGAGCGTGGGCTGGGTGATGCTTTTCAGGTCCTCGCTGAAGTCCGTTTCCGAGAAAGCCTTGATGCCATCATGGTGGGCCTTAGCGCTGCCCATCATGCTTTGGCGCCACCAATTCCAGATGACGGCCTGCGATGCTTCTGCGCCCGGGCGGTTATAGCCATAGAATGGACCGCTCGCGAAATCTCTGTAGAACTGCGCCCTGTTGGCAGAGAGCTGCTGGCGTAGGCCGTCGAACACTTCGATGGGCAAGCCACCCGGATTGGTCTCCGTCTTCAACATCAGCGGCGGCACCGCACCGATCAGGACCAGCTTCGCCACGCGATTTCTGCCATGGCGTGCAACGTAACGCGTGGCCTCGCCGCCGCCCGTGGAATGGCCGATGTGAATGGCATTCCGAAGATCAAGGTGCTCTACGACGGCCGCGACATCGGCTGCGTAGTGATCCATATCGTGGCCGTCACTCACCTGCATCGAACGACCATGACCCCGGCGATCATGGGCGATGACACGGTAACCCTTGCTGACGAAGAAGAGCATCTGGTTATCCCAGTCATCGGCGGTCAGTGGCCAGCCGTGGTGAAAAACGATCGGTTGGGCTGATTTCGGCCCCCAGTCCTTATAGAAAATCTGGACGCCATCGTTGGTGGTGACGGAGATCATAGGATCGGTCCCTTGAGTTCGTGTGTCGCTCTCTCAGCGTGGGCACGACGATCTCTAGCGAACCTGGCGTGCCGCTGCCCCAGAGCGATTGCCGTCGCTATAGAGCGATTGCTGCTAACGCCTGCGCCTCCGCCAATCGCCCGGGGCATAGCGGACCTCGCAAGCCGCCCGTCCGGCAGATTTATGGGTTCACGGCCTAATTGACCGGCCCCACCGCGAACGGGCCGATCGCGATCACATGGCAATCGCTGTCACGCCTGGCGCAATCGGCCAGCGCCGAATTGACGGCGGTCTGCTCGTCGGCGGCCTTCAGGCCGAGACCGGGGCGGCCTGCGGTGCCGACAGCGACCGCATTCCAGCCGGTGGCGTCAGCGAGCTTGCGCGCGACCTCGTCGCGCGCATCCGCCAGAATCGAGGCGTTGCTGGCGGCATGGAAGAAGCCGGTGATCTTGAGCACAGTCGGGATCGGCACGACGAAATTGTCATCGACCGCCACGATCAGGCAGGCCACGCCGGCAATCGCCCCGCAGGATTCGAGCGCGCGCCGCGTCGCATCGTCGGCCGACGGTGCGCCCATCACCATGAAATACTGTCCGCCGGGGCCGAGCGCGACCGAGCGCGATTTCGTAGCCGGAACATACATGTTCTCGAGGCGAAGCTTGGCGGGATCGCGCACCATCGGAAAGTCCTTCGAGGCGAACGGACGCTCGGTCATGGTGTCGTGCCGCACCCAGGGTTGCGGCGGCACCGGCGGCTTGCCGTGGGTGTAGACGATGGTGTTGCCGACCGCATAGAGCTCGCAGCGCCGCGGCGATTGCGAGGCATCGGCGCGCTTCTGGCACTGCTCGAGCGCAGCGTTGCGCGCGGCTTCCTCATTCGGCTGGTTCAGTGCCGAACCAGTGAAGCCGCCGATGTTGAGCGCAAAGGCCTTGTAGTCGCCGGCGGTGGAATACTCATTGGAAAGATAGGCGCGCACACGCTCGCCAATGAACGGCACCATGTCGGCTGGGAATTTGCCGCCTGAGACCGCGGGCGGCGAAGGGACCGGCGCCGGATTCGCCGCGGCCATGGTCGGCGTCGAGCCGGGTGCTGCGGCAGCCGCCGTACTGGCGGCCGGATTTGACGCCGCAGCCGGCGCTGCCGCCGCGCTTGCCGGTGCCTTGGTGGTTTCGAGCTTGGTGAAATAGAGGAAGCCGCCAACGCCAATGGCGACGATGGAGACGACGCCGACGACCAGCGGCCACATCCAGTTCGGCGCGGGCGCGGCCTTGCCCGAGACCTTCTTCACCTGCGGCGTGTTGTAGCTGCCGTCCTCGCGCCGCATCGCCACCATGTAGGCATGGACGGGCGTCGGGATATTCTTGACCTCTTGCGCGCCGATATCGGCGAACTGCACCGACAGCTTGTTGGCGACCTGCTCGTGCACGGCGCGGGAGACGCAAATGCCGCCTACCTCGGCGAGACCTTCCAGCCGCGCCGCGATGTTGACGCCATCGCCGAGCAGATCGCCGTCGCGCTCGACCACGTCACCGATGGTGATGCCGATACGAAACGACATCTGGCGGCTCGGCGGATAGGCCATGTTGCGGGTCCGCAGCGACTCCTGGATGTCGATCGCGCAGCGCACCGCATCAACTGCGCTGGGAAATTCCGCGAGCACGGCATCGCCGGCGGTATTGAAGATTCGTCCGCCCGCTTTCGCAATGAAGTCGTCGACGACTTCGCGGTAGGAGGCCAGACGCCGCAGCGTCTCCTCCTCGTCTTCCGCGACAAGTCTCGAATACCCGGCAATATCGGCTGCGAAGATCGCCGCGATCTTGCGTTTCATCTGCTACCGGCCCCGGAACAAATTTCCGCGGATCAGAATGCCGCTATCGGCGGCGCGGTGCAACAAAGTTTCAGCGCCCGCCACGGCCGTGACGAGCGCTGAATGTAGCCAGAAATCTTGTGTTCGAGCCCCGGAGCGGTGCCCCGGGGCTTAGTGCATAGCCGTGGAGTTGAGCTGTTGCTGGATGCTCTTGAAGTGGTCGAGCCGTTCGATGGCACGATCGAGCTCGCCGCCCTCGTGCTCCTTGAGGTTCTCTTCCATCTCCGAGATGGTCTCGGCGAACCGCGCACGGTCGAGCTCGGCCAGCGACGTCGCGACGTCGGCGAGCACGGTGAGGCCCTTCTCGGAGATTTCGGCAAGGCCGCCGAGCACGATGATCTTCTCGTGCTTGCCGCCGGTGGTAACGGTGAGAATGCCGGGGCGGATCGCAGCCACGACCGGCGCATGTCCCGCCAGCACGCCGAAGTCACCCTCGACGCCGGGGACGTCGACCTGGTCGACCTCGCCCGAGAATGCGAGCTTTTCCGGAGAGACGAGATCGAAGTGGAAGGTGGCCATGGACTGTCCGTTGTTTTCTGCTTGTCACCCGCGGGCTCGACCCGCGGGTCCATCCATCAAGATTCTCTGTCGATGGATCGCCGGATCAAGTCCGGCGATGACGAGATGAGAAAGCTTAAGCGGCTTCGGCGGCGAGCTTCTTGCCCTTCTCGACCGCCTCTTCGATGGTGCCGACCATGTAGAAGGCAGCTTCCGGCAGGTGGTCATACTTGCCTTCGCAGAGGCCGCGGAAGCCCTTGATGGTGTCCGCAAGATCGACGAACTTGCCCGGCGAGCCGGTGAAGATTTCGGCGACGTGGAACGGCTGCGACAGGAAGCGCTCGATCTTGCGGGCGCGGGCCACCGTCAGCTTGTCCTCTTCCGAAAGCTCGTCCATGCCGAGAATGGCGATGATGTCCTGGAGCGACTTGTAGCGCTGCAGCACCTGCTGGACCTGGCGCGCGGTGTCGTAGTGCTCCTGGCCGACGACGAGCGGCGAGAGCATGCGCGAGGTCGAGTCGAGCGGATCGACCGCCGGGTAGATGCCCTTCTCCGAGATCGCGCGGTTCAACACCGTGGTCGCGTCCAAATGCGCGAACGAGGTCGCGGGTGCCGGGTCGGTCAAGTCGTCGGCCGGCACGTAAATGGCCTGCACCGAGGTGATCGAGCCCTTGTGCGTGGTGGTGATGCGCTCCTGCAGCGCGCCCATATCGGTGGCGAGCGTCGGCTGATAACCCACGGCGCTCGGAATACGACCGAGCAGCGCCGACACTTCCGAACCGGCTTGCGTGAAGCGGAAGATGTTGTCGACGAAGAACAGCACGTCCTGGCCCTGGTCGCGGAAATGCTCGGCGACGGTCAGACCGGTGAGGCCGACGCGGGCGCGCGCGCCCGGCGGCTCGTTCATCTGGCCGAACACTAGCGCGCACTTCGACTTCACGCTCGGGTCCGGATTGTGCGGATCGGCGTTGACCTTGGACTCGATGAACTCGTGGTAGAGGTCATTGCCCTCGCGGGTACGCTCGCCGACACCGGCGAACACGGAGTATCCGCCGTGCGCCTTGGCGACGTTGTTGATCAGCTCCTGGATCAGCACGGTCTTGCCAACGCCGGCGCCGCCGAACAGGCCGATCTTGCCGCCCTTCGCGTAAGGAGCAAGAAGATCGACGACCTTGATGCCGGTGACGAGAATTTCAGCTTCGGTCGACTGGTCGGTGTAGGTCGGCGCTTCCTGGTGGATGGCGCGCTTGCCTTCGGACTGGATCGGGCCGGCTTCGTCGATCGGCTCGCCGATCACGTTCATGATGCGGCCGAGCGTGCCCGCGCCCACCGGAACCGCGATCGGCTGACCGGTGTCGGTCACTTCCTGGCCGCGCACTAGACCTTCGGTCACGTCCATCGCGATCGTGCGCACCGTGGACTCGCCGAGATGCTGGGCGACTTCCAGCACCAGGCGGATGTTGCCGTTCTTGGTTTCCAGCGAATTGAGAATGGCCGGCAGGTGGCCCTCGAACTGCACGTCGACGACTGCGCCCATGACCTGGGTGACGCGACCGACCTGGTTAGCTGCTGTGGCCATGAATTGCTCTCCTTCGGAATTCTGTACTTGAACGACCGTCGTTTGGTTCGTGCGTCAGATCGCCTCGGCGCCGGAGATGATCTCGATCAGCTCCTTGGTGATCTGGGCCTGACGGGTTCGGTTGTAGATCTGGGTTTGCTTGCGAATCATTTCCCCCGCGTTGCGGGTGGCGTTGTCCATCGAGCTCATCTGCGCGCCGTAGAACGAGGCGTTGTTCTCCAGCAGCGCGCGGAAGATCTGCACCGCGATATTGCGCGGCAACAGGCCGGACAGGAGTTCGTCCTCCTCCGGCTCATATTCGTAGGAGGTCGAGGGTGCGTTCGCCGCCTTTTCTTCCACGATCAGCGGAATGATCTGCTGCGCGGTCGGGATTTGCGCAATCACCGACTTGAACTGCGCGTAGAACAGCGTGCAAACGTCGAACTCGCCGGCGTCGAAACGGGCGAGCAGCTTCTTGGCGATGTCCTCGGCGTTGACAAAACCGAGCTGGCGGACGCCGCGCAGGTCGAGATGCTCGACGATCTGCTTGTCGTAGAGGCGGCGGAGCTGCTCATAGCCTTTGCGGCCGACGCAGAAGAATTTCACTTCCTTGCCCTGCGCCATCAGCGTCTGCGCGCGTTCGCGTGCCAGACGCACGATCGAGGAGTTGAAGGCGCCGGACAGGCCGCGCTCGCCGGTGCAGACCAGCAGCATGTGAACCTGATCCCTGCCGGTGCCGGCGAGCAGCGCCGGCGCACCGGGCGAGCCCGCAGCGGCGCCGGCGATATTGGAGATCACCGCGCTCATCTTGTCGGCATAGGGCCGCGCCGCCTCGGCCGCTTGCTGGGCGCGGCGCAATCTGGACGCTGCGACCATCTGCATGGCCTTGGTGATCTTCTGCGTCGCCTTGGTGGAGGCGATGCGGACCCGCATGTCTTTAAGTGACGCCATTCTTCGTCCCCGACGGCTCGATCCCTTGCGGTCAAGCCGCTAGCCTATTTCTGTCGTCATGCCCGGGCTTGTCCCGGGCATCCAAATCTTCGTCTCCCACGCGGTCAGGCGGGGACGGCCTTCTTAGGCAAAGCTCTTGTTAGGCAAAGCTCT
This sequence comes from Bradyrhizobium sp. 142, assembly GCF_023074015.1. Classification (NCBI taxonomy): domain Bacteria; kingdom Pseudomonadati; phylum Pseudomonadota; class Alphaproteobacteria; order Hyphomicrobiales; family Nitrobacteraceae; genus Bradyrhizobium; species Bradyrhizobium sp. 142. Next base: position 26,507 of record NZ_JADPKQ010000344.1, on the reverse strand, counting down.
TGGCGTAGCCTTCGACCACCGACTTCAGCTTGGCGGCGGTATCGTCTGACAGATCGCGGCTGTCGCGGATCGCGTTGAGGATCTCGGCGTTCTTGCCGCGCAGCAGCGACAACAGACCGTCTTCGAACGCGCGCACTTTGCTGACCGGAAGCGGATCAAGATAGCCGTTGGTGCCGGCCCAGATCACGCAGACCTGCTCTTCCATCTTCAGCGGCGCGAACTGCGGCTGCTTCAGGAGCTCGGTCAGGCGCGAGCCGCGGTTGAGCAGGCGCTGGGTCGAGGCGTCGAGGTCGGAGCCGAACTGCGCGAACGCCGCCATTTCGCGGTATTGCGCCAGCTCGCCCTTGATCTTGCCGGCGACCTTCTTGGTGGCCTTGGTCTGCGCCGAAGAGCCAACGCGCGACACCGACAGACCTACGTTCACCGCGGGACGAATGCCCTGGAAAAACAGGTCAGTTTCCAGGAAGATCTGGCCGTCGGTGATCGAGATGACGTTGGTCGGAATGTAGGCCGACACGTCGTTGGCCTGAGTTTCGATGACCGGCAGCGCCGTCAGCGAGCCGGAGCCCTGGTCCTTATTGAGCTTCGCCGCGCGCTCGAGCAGGCGGGAGTGCAGATAGAACACGTCGCCCGGATAGGCTTCGCGGCCCGGCGGGCGGCGCAGCAGCAGCGACATCTGGCGGTAGGCGACGGCCTGCTTGGACAGATCGTCATAGATGATGACGGCGTGCATACCGTTGTCGCGGAAATACTCGCCCATGGTGCAGCCGGTGAACGGCGCGATGTACTGCATCGGCGCCGGATCGGACGCAGTCGCGGCGACGATGATCGAGTATTCCAGCGCGCCCTGCTCTTCCAGCACCTTGACGAACTGGGCGACGGTCGAACGCTTCTGGCCGATCGCGACGTAGACGCAATACAGCTTGATGTTCTCGTCCGGCTGCGCGTTGAGCGGCTTCTGATTGAGGATGGTGTCGAGCGCGATCGCGGTCTTGCCGGTCTGGCGGTCGCCGATGATGAGCTCGCGCTGGCCGCGGCCGATCGGGATCAGGGCGTCGATCGCCTTGAGGCCGGTCGCCATCGGCTCGCTCACCGACTTGCGCGGAATGATGCCGGGCGCCTTGACGTCGACGCGCATGCGCTTGTCGGCCTGGATCGGGCCCTTGCCGTCGATCGGGTTGCCGAGTGCGTCGACGACGCGACCGAGCAGGCCCTTGCCGACCGGCGCGTCCACGATGGCGCGGGTGCGCTTGACGGTCTGGCCTTCCTTGATCTCACGGTCGGCGCCGAAAATAACGATACCGACATTATCGGTTTCGAGGTTCAGCGCCATGCCGCGGGTGCCGTTCTCGAACTCGACCATTTCGCCGGCCTGGACGTTGTCCAGACCGTAGACGCGGGCGATACCGTCGCCGACGGACAGCACCTGTCCGACTTCAGAGACTTCAGCTTCCTGGCCGAAATTCTTGATCTGGTCCTTGAGGATCGCGGAAATTTCCGCGGCGCGGATGTCCATCAGCCTGCCTCTTTCATCGCGTGCTTGATCGAATTGAGTTTGGTGCGAAGCGAACTATCGATCATGCGGCTGCCAAGCTTGACCACGAGGCCACCGATGATTGAGGGATCGACTTTCACGTTCAGCGCGACGTCCTTGCCGGTCACCGATTTCAGGGCAACCTTGAGAGCGTCGAGATTCTTGCCCGAGAGCGCCTCCGCCACGGTGACGTCCGCGGTCGCCTCGCCCTTGAACTTGGCGACCAGGGCGCGGTAGGCGCGGATGACGTCGGCCACCGCAAACAGCCGGCGGTTGGCGGTCAGGACTTTGAGGAAATTGGCGGAAATGCCGGCGATCCCGGCCTTGTCCAGCACTGCGCTGAGCGCCCTGGACTGGGCCTCGGCCGCGAACACGGGGCTGCGGACGAGGCGCTTCAGATCAGCGCTTTCGTTCAGCAGGCCCTCGAACCGCTCGAGATCGGCCTTGACCTCGTCGACCACTTTCTGGTCGCGGGCCAATTCAAACAAGGCCGTTGCATAACGGCCCGACACACCGGAAACGGACGTATCTTCAGCAGCCACAGACGCGCTCTTTTAGCTGTCAAATTCGCAAGGGAAAAACCGTCGCCACGAAGCAGCGCCTAGCGATCCAAGCCCTTGGAATTCAAGCGGGACTTCGATTTCCGACCGACACAGGGAAGTGCCGGGCTCGTTAAAATCGCGGCTTTGCTAACATAGCAGGCGCGCACGTGCAACATGACGCCAAGTTAAAGACCCGCGTTCTGTCGCCAGTCCGTCGCATCCCGCGATGCGTCGGCGTCCACTTGCCAGGCCACGGAATGACACCGGAGGCGCCGCGGCTTCTCGCCCATTCGTTCCTGCCATCAGCGCATGGCGGCCATGAACACGGCTCGCTGAGGCGTGAATTCGGCGCGGCCGTTTCACTCAGCGAATACTTACCCAATTCTAAATCCCGAGGGCGATGACTTCGCACTACAGTATTCATAAGTATTGATATGGTTGATAGATCGTTAAAGCAGACTATTACGGAACATCCCTGGAATACAGGCCCGAGTAACAAGATGTTTCAACCGCACACATACTGGAACTACTGCCCAATTCATGCCGCATTGCGCAACGAAACGCCATCGCGCTCATAACTTGATAGGGGCTCCATTAGCCACAGATGTGGCAATACTAGCGTAGGGACCACTAAATGCTGTCATTTAAGGCGCTGGGGTACATCACCCGGCCTCGTACGGCGCTCGCTTTCGTCGCCGCAACTCTTCTGATCGGTGGAACTGCCACCGAGGCATCAGCCAAGTCGAGGCACCACCGGCACCATCACCGCCACCACGCTCAGACCGAGACCAATTCGGATTGGCGAAATGCCAACGCGGCAATGACGCCGTCGACCGGCACGGGCCGCAGCTTCTCCGGCATGGCCTCCTTCTACGGCAACGAATCCGGCAGCAAGACCGCGTCGGGCCAGCGCTTCAACCAGAACGCCATGACCGCGGCGCACCGTTCGCTGCCGTTCGGCACCAAGCTGCGTGTTACCCATGGCGGCTCGAGCGTCATCGTCACCATCAATGATCGGGGCCCATTCATTCGCGGCCGCGTCCTCGACCTCTCCACGGGCGCTGCCCGCGCCATCGGCCTCACCGGCGCCGGCGTCGGCCGCGTCACCGCAGAGGTCGTCTCTTAAGACCCTCGACGCGCCGCGCAGCACAGCATGAGCAGCTTGCCGCGCGCGTGAAACAAGCCCGCCGTCTTGGGGGACGGCGGGCTTTTTGTTGCCGTCATTTCGAGGCGACGCGTAGCCCGGATTTCGCGAAGCGAAATCCGGGAGTCTTCGTATGTGGATCGACTTGTCCCGGATTGCGCTTCGCTCCATCCGGGCTACAGGCTCGTCGTGACAGCGGCGCCTACAAAAAGCTCTGCGGATCGACGTCGACCTCGAGCTTCTGGTTGCCCTTCGGCTTCGGGCTGACGGCGAGCCAGTTGCGCAAATAATCTGACAGGTCGAAGCCGCGCGCCGATTTCACCAGGATGCGGAAGCGGTAGCGGCCCTTGATCACCGCGAGCGGCGCTTCCGCGGGCCCCAGCACCTGCACGCGCTCGTCGCGCGGCGCCAGCGCAACCAGCCGACGGCCAAAACCTTCCGCGCTCGGGCGATCGCCCGCGGAGATGATCAGGCTCGCGAGCCGTCCGAACGGCGGATAAAGCGTGCGCTCGCGCAAATCGATCTCGCTGTCGTAGAACGCCTCGCGGTCGCAGGCGATCAGCGCCTTCATCACCGGATGATCCGGCTGATGGGTCTGGAGATAGCCGACGCCGCGGCCCTGCTCGCGCCCGGCGCGGCCGATCACCTGGTTGAGCAATTGCCAGGTGCGTTCCGCCGCGCGCGGGTCGCCGTTGGAGAGGCCCAGATCGGCATCGACCACGCCGACCAGATTAAGCCGCGGGAAATTGTGCCCCTTGGCGACGAGCTGCGTGCCGATGATGACGTCGACACGGCCTTCGGCGATGTCGTTCAGCTCGGAGCGCATCGCCTCGATCGAAGTGATGAGATCGCTCGACAGCACCATGGTGCGCGCCTTCGGAAACAGCGCGGCTGCCTCCTCCTGCAAGCGCTCGACGCCGGGCCCGACCGCGACCAGTGATTCCTCCGCCGCGCAATGCGGGCAGGCCTGCGGGCGCGGCATCGAGAAGCCGCAATGGTGACAGACCAGCCGCTGGCGGAAGCGGTGATCGACCAGCCAGGCGTCGCAGATGGTGCAGGCGAAGCGATGGCCGCAGGCGCGGCACAGCGTCAGCGGCGCATAGCCGCGGCGATTGAGGAACAATAGCGCCTGCTCGCGCCGCTCAATCGCGCTTCTGATCTCGGACGCCAGGCGCCGCGAGATGAAGCGGCCGCGCGCGGGTGGCTCGCGGCGCAGGTCGATCGCCTCGATATGCGGCATGTGCTGACCGCCGAAGCGCGAGGGCAGCGCGATGCGTTGATAGCGGTTCCTGCGGGCGTTGACTTCGGACTCGACCGACGGCGTCGCGGACGCCAGCACGATCGGAATCTTTGCGATATGCGCCCGCACAACCGCCATGTCGCGGGCGTGATAATGCACGCCGTCATCCTGCTTGTAGGCCTGGTCGTGCTCTTCATCGACCACGATGAGCCCGAGATTAGCGTAAGGCAAAAACAACGCCGAGCGCGCACCGACCACGACCGGCGCGCTGCCGTCGCAGATGGCAGCCCAGTTGCGTGCGCGGGTGCGCGGGGTCAGCTCCGAATGCCACTCCAGCGGCCGCACGCCGAAGCGCTGTGCGAAGCGGTCGAGGAACTGGCCGGTGAGTGCGATCTCCGGCATCAGGATCAGCGATTGCTTGCCGCGGCGGATGGCCTCGGCGATGGCCTCGAAATAGACCTCGGTCTTGCCCGAGCCGGTGACGCCGTCGAGCAGGGCAACGTGAAAGGTGCCGTTGGCAGCGAGCGCACGCATGGTGTCGACCGCAGAAAGCTGGAGCTGTGTGAAATCCGGCCGGCCAAAGCCGGGATCGGGTGCCGGCGGCGGCGGAGGCGGCGGCAGCGGCTCGACCGCGAGCGTGCCTTCGTCGACCAGGCCGTCGATCACGCCGGCCGATACGCCGGCTTCTTTCACCACGTCCGACTTGCCGTGCAGCAGCCGGTCCGACAGCGCCTCGAGCACGCGCTGCCGCGCCGGTGTCAGCCGCCGCGGCGGATCGCCGACCAGCCGCACGCCGGCGCGCACCCTCTCCGGGCCGAGGTTGTCGCCCATCCGCAGGCACATGCGCAGCACCATGCCGCGCGGGCTCAGCGTGTAATTGGCGACCCAGTCGACCACCGAGCGCAGCTCGCCCTTCAGGGGTGGAAGATCGAGCTTCTCGCTGACGTCCTTCAGGCGGTTGTGCAGGCGCGGATCGGGATTGGTATTGTCCGCCCAGACCACGGCAAGCACCTCGCGCGGGCCGAGCGGCACACTGACGAGATCGCCTGCCTTGAGCTCCATGCCGCGCGGGACGCGGTAGGAATAGGCATGGTCAAGCGCAACCGGCACCAGCACGTCGACCATGCGGGTCGCGTTGGCGGAGGCGGTGCTGCTGCGCGGTGATTGGTCCATGAATGGTCTTTGGACGAAGAATCGGAACCGAGGCCTTCAATGCTAGCGGCGCGAGGCCGCCTTAGCGAACAGTAAACGAGTGTGATGCGATATACTGAGTGGAATCACCACGTCCAGAGCGCATGAGCAAAGCGGCCGCCCCACAAATCGAGCTCGCCAGCGCCGATCCTGACATCGCGCAGGAGATGGCGCGCTGGCTGTCGCATCTCGGCACTGAGCGGCGGCTGTCGCCGAAGACGCTGGAGGCCTATGCCCGCGACCTGCGGCAATGCCTCGATTTTCTCTGCACCCATTGGGGCGAGCGCGTGACGCTTCAGCGCTTCGCCGCGCTCGAGGCCACCGACATCCGCGCCTTCATGGCGATGCGCCGCGCCGACGATATTGCCGGCCGCTCGCTGATGCGCGCACTCGCAGGCCTTCGCTCGTTCGGCCGCTTCCTCGAGCGCGAAGGCAAGGGCAAGGTCGGCGCGCTCTCGGCGATCCGCGCGCCGAAAGTCGCAAAAAGCCTGCCGAAGCCGCTGCCGATGGCATCGGCAAAACGCCTTGCCGACGCCGACGAGCGCGCCGGCGAAGAGCGCGAGAGCTGGATCCTGGCCCGCGACGCCGCGGTGATGGCGCTGCTGTACGGCTCGGGCCTGCGCATCTCCGAAGCGCTCGGCCTGAAGCGCCGCGAAGTGCCGCGGCCCGGCGAAGGCGACGTGCTCGTCGTCACCGGCAAGGGCAACAAGACCCGCATGGTGCCGGTGCTGCAAAACGTGCTCGCGCTCGTTCAAGAGTATGCCGCGATGTGCCCGCATCCGATGCCTCCGGATGGTCCGATTTTCCTCGGCGCGCGCGGCGGCCCGCTTAGCCCGCGCATCATCCAGCTCGCGATGGAGCGGCTGCGCGGCGCGCTCGGCCTGCCCGACAGTGCGACGCCGCACGCGCTCCGGCATTCTTTCGCCACGCACCTGTTGTCGCGCGGCGGCGACCTCCGCGCCATCCAGGAATTGCTTGGCCATTCCTCGCTCTCGACCACGCAGATCTATACCGGCATCGATTCCGAGCGGCTGCTGGAAGTCTATGCCAGCGCGCATCCGCGGCGGTGACACACTGACGTCATAACTTGCTTGCCTCTTGCGCGTCGCCCGCGGTTCGGTCAATCGTGGGGAACCGAGGCAGGAGGGACATCATGAGCGCACATGAAAGCATGGAGCACGCCGAACACGCCGAGCACGCGTCCGGCTCGAACAAGAATATCGCCCTTCTGATCGCCGTGCTGGCGCTGTTCCTGGCGATCTCCGAGACGCTCGGCAAGGGCGCACAGACCGAATCGATCAGCAAGAACGTCGAGGCGTCCAACCTCTGGGCCTTTTTCCAGGCCAAGAGCATCCGCCGCACCGTGGTGCAGACCGCAGCGGACCAGGGCAAGTTGACGCTGGGCTCTGCGACCGACGACGCCATCAAGGCGGCGGCGCAGAAGCAGATCGAGGACTGGCAGAAGACCGCGGCACGCTACCGCTCCGAGCCGGAGACCGGCGAAGGCACCGAACAGCTGGCCGACAAGGCCAAGCACGCCGAGCACGAGCGCGACGAGGCGACCGCGAAGTATCATCATTTCGAACTTGCGTCCGCCGCCTTCCAGATCGGCATCGTGCTGGCATCGGCCACCATCATCACCGGCATGCTAGCGCTGGCTTATGTCAGCGGCATCCTCAGTGTCGCCGGCATCGTCATGACCGCGCTTGGTCTGTGGTGGCCGCATCTGCTGCATTTGCATTGATCGCTCCACACAACGACCGCGCCGTTTATCCCGTGCGAGGCTCGCGATGCAACGCATCGCGGGCATAGCCTCGAAGGATGAACGGCCCGGATGTAGCCGGCCGTCGCCCTTCGAGGGCCGCTGAAGAAGCGGCCACCTCAGGGTGACGGTGATAGATGGAGTTGCAGCACTCACCGCGCTTCGTGCACGCTCTTGCGGAAGCGCTGGATCAGGCGGAGCGTGCGCGAGGACCAGCCTTCGCCGTTGCCGGCAACGAGCTCCCTGATGCGCTGCTTGACGGGATCGACGAGCTCGGCCGCCCTGGCGCGCAGCTTCAGCACCAGGACATAGAGCCGCTCGAACCAGGCCATTTCCATCAGCTTGTCGCGCGTCACATCGAACACGAAGGCGGTGACGCCGACGCCGAGCATCTTGGCGAACAGGATCGTGAAGACCGCGCTGGTCCAGTATTCATGCGTGAGCAGCCACAGCCCGACCAGCTTGAGCGGAAACAGCGGGATGATGGGGACGGCGAACACGATCAGCGTCATGGCCGGCGACAGCGCATCGACGCGCTCCGTCAGCCACTGCTTGAACCGCGCGAGCGGGATCGCTACGACCACCCGCGCGACGATCGGCTCGAGATGGTCCCACAGCCAGGCTTCGATCAGGAAGACGATCGCAAGCAGAACCCAGACCGGTTGAAGAAGGCGGCGCAGCATGTGTTGTCCCGCCCGATTCGGCTCGCGGCGTCCCTTACATATGGATGGCCCGCTTGCCGACCGCAAGCGCGGCCTCCTTGATGGCTTCCGAGCGGGTCGGATGCGCGTGGCAGGTGCGGGCGAGATCCTCCGCACTGCCGCCAAATTCCATGAGAACAGCCGCTTCATGGATCATTTCACCGGCTTCGCGGCCGATAATGTGGACGCCGAGCACGCGATCGGTCTTCGCATCTGCGAGAATCTTCACGAAGCCGTCGGTGGTCTGGTTGACCTTGGAACGGCCATTAGCGGTAAAGGGAAACTTCCCGACGGTATAGGCCGTGCCCGCTTGCTTTAGTTCCTCTTCGGTCTTGCCGACGCAGGACAGTTCGGGCGTGGTATACACGACCCCTGGGATAACGTCGTAATTCACATGGCCGGCCTGGCCCGCGATGATCTCCGCAACCGCAACGCCTTCATCCTCGGCCTTGTGCGCAAGCATCGGGCCCGCGACGACGTCGCCGATGGCATAGACGCCTTTGAGGCTGGTGGCGAAATGCGGGTCGATCTGGACGCGGCCGCGATTGTCGAGTGCGACGCCGGCCTCCTTCAGGCCGAGGCCATCGGTGTAGGGCACGCGGCCGATGCAGACGAGAATGACGTCCGCTTCGAGCGTCTCCGCCGCGCCGCCTGCGGCCGGCTCGATCTTGGCGAGCAATGCCTTGCTGTTCGCTTCGACACCCGTGACCTTCGAGCCCAGCTTGAAGGCAAAACCCTGTTTTTCCAGGATGCGCTGGAATTGCTTGGCGATCTCGCCGTCCATGCCGGGCAGGATGCGGTCGAGGAATTCGACGACGATGACTTCGGCGCCGAGGCGTTGCCAGACCGAGCCGAGCTCGAGGCCGATCACGCCGGCGCCGACGATCAGCAGCTTGCCGGGCACCTTGTCCAGCGACAGCGCGCCGGTCGAGGACACGATGCGCTTCTCGTCGATCTCGATGCCCTTCAGCCGCGCGATGTCCGAGCCGGTGGCGATGACGATGCTCTTGGTCTCGACAATTTGCGACTTGCCGTCGGCGGAGACCTCGACCTTGCCGGTGCCCAAGATCTTGCCGGTGCCCTTGAGCACGTCGATCTTGTTCTTCTTCATCAGGAACTCGACGCCCTTGACGTTGCCGTCGATGCCCTGCTGCTTGAAGTTCATCATCTCCGGCAGCTCGAGCTTCGGCGCCGAGACCGACACGCCCATCTTGGCGAAGGAATGCGCGGCTTCCTCGAACATTTCGGACGCGTGCAGCAGCGCCTTCGATGGCATGCAGCCGACATTGAGGCAGGTGCCGCCGAGCGTGGCGTTCTTTTCCACCACGGCGACCTTCATGCCGAGCTGGCTTGCACGCACCGCGCAGACATAACCGCCCGGTCCGGTGCCGATGACGACGAGATCGTAGGTAGCCATGAAAGGAAGTCCCGTAAGTTTAGCGTGAATGGATGCGTCAGCGTCCGCCGGACACATCGAGAATGGCTGAGGTGACGTAGGAGGCATCGTCCGACATCAGCCAGACGATGGCGTTGGCGATTTCCTCGGCGGTGCCGACGCGCTTCATCGGCACCATATGGGCCAGACGATGGGCGCGGTCGGGCTCGCCGCCGGCGGCATGGATTTCGGTGTCGATCAGGCCGGGGCGAATGCCCGCGACGCGAATGCCCTCGCCCGCGACCTCGTGGCCGAGGCCGACGGTGAAGGAATCGATCGCGCCCTTGGACGCCGCGTAATCGACGTAGGTGTTGGGCGCACCTAACCTGGCAGCGACCGACGACAGATTAACGATGACGCCGCCCTGGCCGCCGTGCTTGGTCGACATCCGCTTCACGGCCTCGCGGGCGCAGAGGATGGAGCCGGTGACGTTGACCGCCATGACGCGCTGGATGCGCTCGGCCGACATCTCGTCGACACGCACGCCGCTGGTCCCGACGATGCCGCCATTGTTGACGAGCGCGCCTAACGTGCCGAACTGATCGGCGGCCTCGAACAGCGCGAGAATATCGCCTTCCTCGGCAACATCGCATTTCACTACGATGGCCTTGCCGTTGCTGGCCTCGATCTGGCTGACCACCTCGTCGGCGGCCGCCTTGTTGCTGACGTAGCCGACCACGACGCGGAAGCCGCGCGCAGCCGCCGCGATCGCAGTCGCGCGGCCGATGCCGCGGCTGCCGCCGGTGATGATCGCAACCTTATCCGTCACGCTCGCCTCCATGGTTCAACACGCGCCGTCGCGTCGCGCGACGGCGCTCGCCAGGCATCAGGGATCAGAGGTCCAGCACCAGGCGGGCGGGATCTTCCAGGCTCTCCTTGACGCGCACCAGGAAGGTGACGGCTTCCTTGCCGTCGATCACGCGGTGATCGTAGGACAGCGCCAGGTACATCATCGGACGCACTTCGATCTTGCCGCCCACAACCATCGGCCGCTCCTGGATCTTGTGCATGCCCAGGATGCCGGATTGCGGCGCATTCAGGATCGGTGTCGACATCAGCGAGCCGTAGATGCCACCATTGGTGATGGTGAAAGTGCCGCCCTGCATCTCGTCGATCTTGAGCTGGCCGTCGCGGGCACGGCGGCCGAAATCGGCGATGCCCTTCTCGATGTCGGCGATCGACTTGTGGTCGCAATCGCGCACGACGGGCACGACGAGGCCCTTGTCGGTGCCGACGGCGACGCCGATGTGGTAGTAATCCTTGTAGATCAGGTCGGTGCCGTCGATCTCGGCATTGACGGCCGGGATGTCCTTCAGCGCCTGCACGACGGCCTTGGTGAAGAAGCCCATGAAGCCGAGCTTGGAGCCGTGCTTCTTCTCGAACGCGTCCTTGTAGTGCCCGCGCAGCGCCATGACGTTGGTCATGTCGACCTCGTTGAACGTCGTGAGCATCGCGGCGGTGTTCTGCACATCCTTGAGGCGGCGCGCGATGGTCTGGCGCAGCCGGGTCATCTTGACGCGCTCTTCGCGGGCGGCGTCATCAGCCGGCGACGGCGCGCGCACCTGAACGGCGGCGGCGGGCTGGTTGACCGGGGTCGGCGCGGAAGCCGCAAGCTCGATCGCGGCGAGCATGTCGCCCTTGGTGACACGGCCGTCCTTGCCGGAGCCGGGAACGGTCGAGGCGTCGATGCCGGTCTCGGCGGAGAGTTTGCGCACGGAGGGCGCGAGCGGCGCATCGGCCGGCGGCGCCTTCGTGGCCGGAGCCGGCGCGGCAGCAGCGGCGACGGGCGCAGCGGCAGCGGCGGGCTTGGCGGGCGCGGCGGCCGGCTTGGCGGCGCCGGCGGCCCCTTCGGTGATCTGGCCAAGCAGCGCACCGACTGCAACGGTGGCGCCATCGGCGGCGACGATCTCGCTCAGCGTGCCGGCGGACGGCGCCGGGACTTCGATGGTGACCTTGTCGGTCTCGAGCTCCACCAAGGGCTCGTCGACGGCGACGGGATCGCCGGCCTTCTTGAACCAGCGGCCGATGGTGGCCTCGGTGACGGATTCGCCGAGCGTCGGCACACGAATTTCAGTCATGGTCTTTTCCTTCAATGGCTAATGCCGTCATCGTCCGCCTTGTGCGCAATTGTGCACTGGGGCGGACGATCCAGTACGCCGCGACGTTCATGGCCAAAACGTTCGGCGCGGCGTACTGGATGCCCCGCCCCAGTGCGCAATTGCGCACAAGGCGGGGCATGACAAATTGGAATTGTGTTAGCTCAATGCTTCGTCCAGGAACGCCTTCAGCTGCGCCTGATGCTTGGACATCAGACCAGTGGCAGTCGCGGCGGAGGCGGCGCGGCCGACATAGCGCGGACGCCGGCTCGCGCCGTTCACCTGGTTCAGCACCCATTCCAGATAGGGCTCGATGAAGTGCCACGCACCCATGTTGCGCGGCTCTTCCTGGCACCAGATCACTTCGGCCTTCTTGAAGCGCGACAGCTCGGCGACCAGCGCCTTCAGCGGCACCGGATAGAGCTGCTCGACGCGCATCAGGTAGATGTCGTCGATGCCGCGCTTCTCGCGCTCCTCATAGAGGTCGTAATAGGCCTTGCCAGAGCAGAGCACGATGCGGCGGATCTTCTCGTCCGTAACGAGCTTGGTCGCCTCGCTCGGCTGCATCTGGGCGTCATCATAGAGGATGCGGTGGAAGGTCGTCCCCTTCGCGAGCTCCTCCAGGCGCGACACCGCCCGCTTGTGACGCAGCAGCGATTTCGGCGTCATCACGATCAGCGGCTTGCGGATCTCGCGATGGAGCTGGCGCCGGAGCGCGTGGAAGTAATTCGCCGGCGTGGTCGGGTAGACCACCTGCATGTTGTCTTCGGCGCACATCTGCAAGTAACGCTCAAGACGCGCCGAAGAGTGCTCCGGTCCCTGGCCTTCATAGCCGTGCGGCAGGAGGCAGACGAGGCCGGACATGCGCAGCCATTTGCGCTCGCCCGAGGAGATGAACTGGTCGAACACGACCTGGGCGCCGTTGGCGAAGTCGCCGAACTGGGCTTCCCACAGCGTCAGCGTGTTCGGCTCCGCGAGCGAATAGCCGTACTCGAAGCCGAGTACCGCCTCTTCCGAGAGCAGCGAGTTGATGACCTCGTAATGGCCCTGCTCGTGGCCGAGATGGTTGTACGGCGTGTAACGGCTCTCGTCCTCCTGGTCGATCAGCACCGAGTGGCGCTGCGAGAAGGTGCCGCGCTCGGAATCCTGGCCCGACAGGCGAACATGGTGGTTCTCGTTGAGCAGCGTGCAGAACGCCAGCGCCTCGCCAGTCGCCCAGTCGATGCCGACGCCGGTGTCGATCGCCTTGGCGCGGTTATCGAGGAAACGCTGGATGGTGCGATGGACGCGGAAACCGTCCGGCACCTTGGTGATCTTGCGGCCGATTTCCTTCAGAGCAGCAGTGTCGACGCCGGTGACGCCGCGCCGCGCATCCTCTTCCTGGTCGGCGATCTTGAAGCCCGCCCACTTGCCGTCGAGCCAGTCGGCCTTGTTCGGCTTGTAACTGGTGCCTGCCTCGAACTCGGCATCGAGCCGCGCGCGCCAGTCGGCCTTCAGCTTGTCGACCTCACCCTCGGTGACCACGCCTTCGGCGATCAGGCGCTTGGAGTAGAGGGTGAGTGTCGACGGATGGGCCGCGATCCGCTTGTACATCACCGGCTGGGTGAAGGCCGGCTCGTCGCCCTCATTGTGGCCGTAGCGGCGATAGCACCACATGTCGATGACGACGGGCTTGTGGAATTTCTGCCGGAACTCGGTCGCGACCTTGGCCGCGAACACCACGGCTTCCGGATCGTCGCCGTTAACGTGGAAGATCGGCGCGTCGATCATCTTCGCCACATCCGACGGATAGGGCGAGGAGCGCGAGTAGCGCGGATAGGTGGTGAAGCCGATCTGGTTGTTGACGATGAAGTGGACGGAGCCGCCGGTGCGGTAGCCCTTCAGGTCCGACAGGCCAAAGCATTCTGCGACCACGCCCTGGCCGGCGAACGCCGCGTCGCCATGCATCAAGAGCGGCATCACCGAAATGCGCATGTCGGGCGGATCGCCGTGCTGGTCCTGCTTGGCGCGGACCTTGCCGAGCACCACGGGATCGACGATCTCCAGATGCGAGGGGTTCGCGGTCAGCGACAGATGGATGCGGTTGCCATCGAACTCGCGATCGGAGGACGCGCCGAGGTGGTACTTGACGTCGCCCGAGCCTTCCACCGCGTCCGGGTTGGCCGAGCCGCCCTTGAACTCGTGGAATAGGGCGCGATGCGCCTTACCCATCACTTGCGTTAGCACGTTGAGGCGGCCGCGATGCGGCATGCCGACCACGACTTCCTTCACCCCGAGATTGCCGCCGCGCTTGATGATCTGCTCCAGCGCCGGGATCAGCGACTCGCCGCCGTCGAGGCCGAAACGCTTGGTGCCGGTGAACTTGGTGTCGCAGAATTTCTCGAAGCCCTCGGCCTCGACCAGCTTCGTCAGGATGGCGCGCCGGCCTTCGCGAGTGAACGAGATTTCCTTGTCCGGCCCTTCGATCCGCTCCTGAATCCAGGCCTTCTGCGCAGCGTTGCTGATGTGCATGAACTCGACGCCGAGCGTCTGGCAGTAGGTGCGCTCGCAGATCGCTGTGATCTCGCGCAGCGTCGCATATTCGAGGCCGAGCACGTGATCGAGGAAGATCTTGCGGTCGAAATCGGCTTCACTGAAGCCGTAGGTGCGCGGGTCGAGCTCTTCGCGATTGCGCGGGGCTTCAATGCCGAGCGGGTCGAGCTTGGCATGGAAGTGACCGCGCATACGATAGGAGCGGATCAGCATCAGCGCACGGACCGAGTCGCGTGTGGCCTGGAGCACCTCGGCGGACGAAATGCCACCGCCCTTGTCGCCCGCTTTGGCCTGCGCCTTGGCGGCGATCTTGCTGCCGACCGCCTTCTCGACTTCCGCCCAATTGCCGTCGAGGGCGGAGGTCAGGTCGTCCTGCGGCGTCAGCGGCCAGTTGGCGCGCTCCCAGGACGGGCCCTGGGCGTTGCGGCGGACGTCGTCCGGCTGGTCCTTCAGGCTCTTGAAGAACTCCTGCCACTCGGAGTCGACCGAGGACGGGTCGTTCTCGTAGCGGGCGTAGATTTCGTCGATGTAGGTGACGTTGGTGCCCTGCAAAAAAGAGGAGAGGGCAAAGGCTGCGTTCGCGTCTTGGCGAGACATACTTGAGTTCCTGGCGATTTCGGTTCGCGCATAACAAACGGCGCTGGCGCCGAGCTCCCGGCAGAGGCTCGGCGCGACAGGCACCATTTATCCTATTTGCTACGAAACTTCGCCCGGAAAAGTACGAAGAAGTGAACTAGCACTTCAACTTTTCGGCAAGCGTATGTCCGAGGCGGGCGGGAGACGGCGAGACTGTAATTCCTGCCGATTTCATCGCGTCGGTCTTGGAGCCGGCGTCGCCCTTGCCGCCTGAGATGATCGCGCCAGCATGGCCCATGCGGCGGCCGGGAGGTGCGGTGACGCCGGCGATGAAGCCAACCATCGGCTTCTTGCGGCCCCGCTTGGCCTCGTCCTTGAGGAACTGAGCGGCGTCCTCCTCGGCGGAACCGCCGATCTCGCCGATCATGATGATCGACTCGGTCCTGGGGTCGGCCAGCAGCATTTCCAGCACGTCGATGAACTCGGTTCCCTTGACCGGGTCGCCGCCGATGCCGACCGCGGTGGTCTGGCCGAGGCCCTCCTGGGAGGTCTGGAACACGGCTTCATAGGTCAGCGTGCCGGAGCGGGAGACGATGCCGACGCTGCCGGTCTTGAAAATGTTAGCCGGCATGATGCCGATCTTGCACTCGCCGGCGGTCATGACGCCCGGGCAGTTCGGCCCGATCAGGCGCGACTTGGAGCCGGCCAGAGACCGCTTCACCCGTACCATGTCGAGGACCGGGATGCCTTCCGTGATGCAGACGATCAGCGGGACCTCGGCGTCGATGGCTTCGCAGATCGCATCGGCCGCGCCCGGCGGCGGCACGTAGATCACCGACGCATCGGCACCGGTCTTCTCGCGCGCCTCCCGCACGGTATCGAACACCGGCAGCCCCAGATGCGTTGCACCGCCTTTGCCCGGCGAGGTGCCGCCGACCATCTTGGTGCCGTAGGCAAGCGCGGCCTCCGAGTGGAAGGTGCCGTTCTTGCCGGTAAAGCCCTGGCAGATGACCTTGGTGTTCTTGTCGATCAGGATGGACATGAGGTCTGCTTTCGCGAAACTAACAGTGAGAGGTCAGTGGATGCGGCGGTAGACGCCGGTGAGCACGTCGGCCCATCCTTCCGCGTCCGGCGAGAACTGGATCTTCAACGAATAGGAATCGTCGTCGATGATTTCGTAGACGTGGCGCGCGTTGCCGCGCAGCGAGCCGCGCACCAGCGTCAGGGTCTTTCCGACCCAGCCGCCGGAGGCGGGCGAGGGCGGCGTGTAGCCGAGCGAGTCGTACCAGAACAATTTATAGGTCCGGTCCTCGCGGTCGAAGGTGAAGATGCCATGGGTGGCGAAGACCTGCTTGCCGTCGCGCATCTGGACCGAGTCCTGGATCAGGTAGAACCCATTGAGATCCATACGCGCCACGGTGCGCGAGGTCGCCGGCCCGCCGGCGGTCCAGCGCGACGGAAAGACCACCTCTTCGCCGTTCCATTCGCCGGCGAACGCGGCAAGCCGCGCGTGCTCCGGCAGCGGGGATGATGCGGCGAGATGGTCTTGGGTCATGGCCTTAGCCTCCCTTGACGGCCTTCACGATCTTCTGCGCGGCGTCGTCGAGATTGTCCGCCGGCACCACGTTCAGGCCGGATTCACGGATGATCTTCTTGCCCAGTTCGACATTGGTGCCTTCGAGGCGAACCACCAGCGGCACGGTGAGGCCGACCTCGCGCACGGCGGCGGTCACGCCCTCGGCGATCACGTCGCACTTCATGATACCACCGAAAATGTTGACCAGGATGCCCTTCACGTTGGGATCGGCGGTGATGATCTTGAAGGCGGCGGCGACCTTCTCCTTGCTGGCGCTGCCGCCGACGTCGAGGAAGTTGGCCGGCGCCATGCCGTAAAGCTTGATGATGTCCATCGTCGCCATCGCAAGGCCGGCGCCGTTGACCATGCAGCCGATGTTGCCGTCGAGCGTGACGTAGTTGAGGTCGTATTTCGACGCCTCGATCTCCTTGGCGTCCTCCTCGGTCTCGTCGCGCAGTACGAGCACTTCGGGATGACGGAACAGCGCGTTGTCGTCGAACGACACCTTGGCGTCGAGCACGCGGAGCTGGCCCTGCTTGGTCACGACCAGCGGGTTGATCTCCAGCATCGACATGTCCTTGGCGACGAAGGCGGCGTAGAGCTGCGCTGTGAGCTTTTCAGCCTGCTTGGCGAGATCGCCAGACAGTTTCAGCGCGTTGGCAACGGTGCGGCCGTGATGGCCCATGATGCCGGTGGCGGGATCGATCGAGAAGGTGACGATCTTTTCCGGGCTGTTGTGCGCGACGTCCTCGATGTTGACGCCACCCTCGGTCGACACCACGAAGGAGACGCGCGAGGTCTCGCGGTCGACCAGGATGGAGAGATAGAATTCCTTGTCGATGTCGGAGCCGTCCTCGATGTAGAGGCGGTTGACCTGCTTGCCGGCCGGGCCGGTCTGGATCGTCACGAGCGTGGCACCGAGCATCTGCTTGGCGAATTCGGTGACCTCTGCGGCCGACTTGGCGATGCGAACACCGCCCTTGTCGCCGGCCGAGACTTCCTTGAACTTGCCCTTGCCGCGGCCCCCGGCATGGATCTGGCTCTTCACCACCCAGACCGGGCCGGGCAATGCCTTGGCCGCAGCCTCTGCGTCGGCCGCCTTCAGGACCGGAACGCCCTTGGAGATCGGCACGCCGAACTCGTTCAGCAGCGCTTTGGCCTGATATTCATGGATATTCATAATATGGTCGCTCCCTGAACCCGCGGGCGGTGACCTCGTAGGCCAACCTCAGTCTTGTGGCTGGCATACCATATACCACAGGAACTGCAACCCGGATTCTTTGACATCGATTTCTGGACGCACCCGGAACCCGCCAGCCTTCAACAAGTGGTGCAGCCGGCTCCGGAAATGAAACCGCCGAACACCGGGTTTCGATCTTCGGCGGGGGATTGTTACTCTTAGCGGCCGAGCAGGTCGGGCGCGATCTTCTTGCAGGCGTCGACGAGACCCTGCACCGCGCCGACCGACTTGTCGAAGGCTTCGCGGTCCTTGCCGGTAAGCTCGATCTCGACGACGCGCTCGACACCCTTGGAGCCGATCACGACGGGCACGCCGACATACATGTCCTTCACGCCGTATTCGCCGTTGAGGTAGGCGGCGCTGGCCAGCACGCGCTTCTTGTCACGCAGATAGCTCTCGGCCATCGCGATCGCGGAGGCCGCCGGCGCATAGAAGGCCGATCCGGTTTTGAGCAAATTGACGATCTCGGCGCCGCCGTTGCGGGTGCGGTCGACGATCTCGTCGAGCCGCGCCTGCGAGGTCCAGCCCATCTTGACGAGGTCGGGCAGCGGAATACCGGCAACCGTGGAGTACTTCACCAGCGGCACCATGGTGTCGCCATGGCCGCCGAGCACGAATGCGGTGACATCCTCGACCGAGACGTTGAACTCGTCAGCCAGGAAATAGCGGAAGCGCGACGAATCCAGCACGCCGGCCATACCGACAACCTTCTTGTGCGGCAGGCCAGATGCCTTCTGAAGCGCCCAGACCATGGCGTCGAGCGGATTGGTGATGCAGATGACGAAGGCGTCGGGGGCGTACTTCTTGATGCCGGCGCCGACCTGCTCCATGACCTTGAGGTTGATGGAGAGGAGGTCGTCGCGGCTCATGCCGGGCTTGCGCGGCACGCCGGCGGTGACGATGCAGACCTTGGCGTTGTCGAGCGCCTCGTAGGAATTAGCGCCGGTGTAGTGCGCATCAAAACCATCGACCGGTGAGGACTGTGCGATGTCGAGCGCCTTGCCCTGCGGCACGCCCTCGGCGATGTCGAACATCACGACGTCGCCCAATTCTTTCAGGCCGATGAGATGAGCCAGCGTTCCGCCGATCTGACCGGAGCCAATCAAAGCAATCTTGTCGCGCGCCATGTGAACCTGTCCTCTAGACACGTAAGGAGGGGAAAACTGACAGGGTGGTTATCCCTTTCGCCTCCCCCGTTCAAGTCGCCGGATGCCCAATTGTCGGGCTTGCCGATGCATGGGGCACGCAGCCCTGTCATTTCGGGGCGCTACAAAAGTCGCGAGCCCAGAATCCATCGGGCGGCAGAGCGCGCTGATGGACGGATTCCGGGCTCGTCGCTTCGCGACGCCCCGGAATGACAGCGCTGGCAAATAGGACTTAAGTCTCCACCAGCCCGTTGGTGGAGCCGCTGGCGGTGGAATCCTTGCGGCCGTGAGCCAGCGCCAGATAGGATTCGGAGCTCATCTCGATCAGGCGCGACGAGGTCCGCTTGAACTCGTTGGCCTCGTTGCCCTCGTGGGCGAGATAGAGCGACACCGGATTGGCCTCGGCCGAGGCCATCAGCTTCACGGCGTTGTCATAGAGCGTATCGATCAGCGTGATGAAGCGCTTGGCGGCATTGCGTCGAGACAGGTCCATCACTGGAATATGGTCGACCAGGATGGTGTGATAGTCGTGCGCGAGCCTGAGGTAGTCGGATGCGCCGAGCGGCTTCTCGCAGAGATCGGCGAAACTGAACCGCGCCACGCCATGGGCCGAGCACGGCACGTGCAGGATCCGGCCCTTGATCGAAATATCGCGCGACTTGCATTTGGCGCTGCCGGTCATCCTCGACCAGGCGCGGTCGAGCGCCGCGTCCGCGTCAGCATCCGCCGGCGTCAGCCACATCGGCACACCCTGGAGCTTTTCCAGCCGGAAGTCTGTGCGCGCGTCGAGCCGCAGCACGTCCATGTGGTCGGTGATCAGCTTGATGAAGGGCAGGAATAGCGATCGGTTCAAGCCACCCTTGTAGAGATCGTCGGGCGCGACGTTGGAGGTCGCGACCACGACCGTGCCGAGCTCGAACAATTTGGCGAACAGGCGGCCGAGGATCATCGCGTCGGCGATGTCGGTGACGTGGAATTCGTCGAAACAGAGCAGCCAGCTCTCCTCGAAGATCGCATGCGCGGTCAGCGCGATGACATCGCCATCGGCGATCTCGCCGCGCGCGATGTTTTGGCGGTAGCCATAGATGCGCTCGTGCACCTCGGCCATGAACTCGTGGAAATGCGCGCGCCGCTTGTGCTCGACGGAAGAGTGCTGGAAGAACAGATCCATCAGCATGGTCTTGCCGCGCCCGACCTCGCCATGGACGTAGAGCCCGCGCAGCGCCTCGTCTTTGTCGCCGCCGTTGAACAAACGGCTGAGCAGGCCCTGCTTGCGCGGCGGCTTGTAGTTTGCGAGCCGCTGGTCGAGCGCCGCATAGGCCTCGGCGACTTCGGCCTGCGCAGCGTCGGGCTCGATCGCGCCGGACGCGATCTGGGCCTGGTAGGCCTCGCGGAATGAGGAACTGGGGGTCGTGAGCATGGCCCTTTACCGCCAGAGACGGCGGCAAATTGCAAGCCGTGAATCGGGGGAAGGGGTATGCATTTGGTGTCCCGGACGCGCTGACGCGCCCTTGCGCTGCTGCGCAGAGCCGGGACCCACTATTTCATTCATTCACTGCGGAGCGATGGGCCCCGGCTCTGCGGCCGGGGCACGAGAGCCGTATCACGCACACAGCTCGTAGGCATCCTCGACTACATACGGTCCGCCGCCGGTCGACGCGCGGGACGAGAACAGCACGAAGCGTTCGGCCAGAAACGCCTTGCTCGGGAAGTAGCCGCGCAGCGAAAGATAGTCGGCGACGTCCTGGTCGGAGGCGTCGTGCAGCCGGGCCAGCGTGACATGCGGGATGAATTTGCGCCCTTCCGGATCGAGGCCGATCCGCTGCATCATGCGTTCGAGCTCGGCCTGCAATTCGATCAGCGGCTTGCTCGGCGCAATCGTCGCGACCACCGCACGCGGCTTGCGTCCGCCGAAGCTCGTGAGGCCCTGCACCTTGACCTCGAACGGCTTGCGGTTGACGCGAAACAGCATCGAGGCGATCTCGTTGGCGGAGATGCCGTCGATATCGCCGATGAAGCGCAGGGTGACGTGGTAATTTTCGGGATCGATCCAGCGGGCGCCGGGAAGGCCGCCCCGCAAATTGGAAAGCGTCTGGCCGATCTCGGCCGGAATTTCCAGACCAGTGAACAAACGCGGCATCGTTTCGCACTCCCGATGCTTGGGCATGAACCTTGAGAAGGATCATATCCAAATTTTAGAGCCGGCGACGAATCACCGGTAGCCTGATTCCTATCGCAGTTGTGTGACTCTGCGAAGCATCGCGCGAGCCACCCCGGTAAAACCCTGGGTATTAGGGTTAGCGCTGCCTGCTTTTCAACGCCGTTGCTCGCTTATGTTGCGCAAGAATGCCTCCGCTGTGGGCATGATGTTGCCGACGATGATGTCGACGCCGGCCGCGGTCGGATGAATGCCGTCGGCCTGGTTGAGCTTGGCGTCGGCTGCGACTCCATCGAGGAAGAACGGATAGAGCGGCACGTCGAATTTCTTCGCCAGATCCGGATAAATCGAATTAAAGCGCGCGGCATAATCGGCGCCGTAATTCGGCGGCGCCAGCATGCCGCAGAGCATCACCGCGATCTTGCGCGCCTGCAGCCGCGTGACGATGTCGGTCAGCGCGGCGCGCGTCAGGTCGGGATCGATGCCGCGCAGCGCATCATTGGCGCCGAGTTCGACAATCACGCCCTCAGTTCCCTCCGGCACCGACCAGTCGAGCCGGTCGCGGCCGCCGGAGGTGGTGTCACCCGATACCCCGGCATTGATCATATCAACCGTTATGCTTTTGTCCTGCAAGGCTTTTTTAAGTTTCGCCGGAAACGCCTCCTGGCCGGCAAGCCCGAGACCGGCGCTCAAGGAATCGCCGAGGACCACCAGCTTGATCGGTTTCGCCGCAGCTTGCGTCTGGGCGGCGGCCGCATTCGCGACCGTCATCAAAGCGAACATCAACACGGCTATGTGCATGAACAATCCGTAACGCCTCTCGACCGCGCCAGCGGAGTTGCCATATGACCGGACTATGGACACTCGCATCGAATCCTCTTCGCTCGCCGGCACTGCGCCGGACACGATCGCCATCTCCAACGTCAATCTCTCATTGGGTACGGGGGCGGCACGCGTTCACATCCTCAAGGATATCAGCCTGCGGGTCGGCCGGAGCGAGACGATCGGCCTCATTGGCCCGTCAGGCTCGGGCAAATCCACGCTGCTGATGGTGATGGCGGGACTGGAGCGTCCTGATAGCGGAGAGGTGGTGGTCAATGGCACACCTTTCAATGCCCTCGACGAGGATGCGCTCGCCCGCTTCCGCGGCCGCCAGGTCGGCATCGTCTTCCAATCCTTCCACTTGATCCCAACCATGACGGCGCTGGAGAACGTCGCGGTGCCGCTCGAGCTCGCCGGCAATCCGGATGCTGCCAAACGCGCCGCGCAGGAGCTGCAATCGGTCGGGCTCGGCGACCGCCTGCATCATTATCCAACGCAACTCTCCGGCGGCGAGCAGCAGCGCGTTGCGCTGGCCCGCGCGCTGGCGCCCGATCCCGCCATCCTCGTCGCCGACGAGCCGACCGGCAATCTCGACGAAACGACCGGCAAGCAGATCGTCGATCTCTTGTTCGGCAAGCATG
Source organism: Bradyrhizobium sp. 142 (assembly GCF_023074015.1). Lineage (NCBI taxonomy): Bacteria > Pseudomonadati > Pseudomonadota > Alphaproteobacteria > Hyphomicrobiales > Nitrobacteraceae > Bradyrhizobium > Bradyrhizobium sp. 142. Next base: position 4,172 of record NZ_JADPKQ010000344.1, on the reverse strand, counting down.
ACGAGCGCGGCATGACCCTGGTGTTGGTCACGCACGACGCCTCGCTCGCGCATCGCTGCGATCGCGTGATCCGGCTGCGTTCGGGGCGCATCGATACGCAGTCCAGGCCAGCATGAGCGCCGCAGCCGAACCGTTTGCGCGCCCCAACGGCGCCGCGCTGTCGCTGCGCTACGCACTACGCGAATTGCGCGGAGGCCTTCGCGGTTTTTACGTTTTCATCGCCTGCATCGCGCTCGGCGTTATGGCGATCGCCGGGGTCGGCTCGGTGTCGGCGAGCCTCAGCGACGGTCTCGCGCGCGAGGGCCGCACGTTGCTCGGCGGCGACGTGTCTTTCGTCTTGTTTCAGCGCGAGGCGAAGCCCGAAGAGGTCGCCTTCCTGCGTTCGCGCGGCACCGTCTCGGTCGCAGCGACCCTGCGCGGCATGGCGCGCTCAGCCGAAGGCAAGCTGGCACTGGTCGAGATGAAAGCTGTCGATGGCAGCTATCCGATGCTGGGACAGTTGACGCTGGCGCCGCAGATGCCGCTGTCCGACCTGCTCGCAGAGCGCGACGGCGCATTCGGCGCCGCCGCCGATCCGACGCTATTGGCGCGGCTCTCCCTGAAAACCGGCGACCGCGTCACCATCGGGGCGGCGACGTTCCAGATCCGCAGCACCGTCGAAGCCGAGCCCGACAAGCTCGCCGGTGGCATCGGCTTCGGCCCGCGCTTCCTGATCAGCGAGGCGGGCCTGCACGCTACCGGGCTTATCCAGCCCGGCAGTCTGGTGCGCTGGGTCTACCGGGTGAAGCTGCCGGAGATCGCCAACAGCGACCGCGCCACTGACGCCTTCATCGCCGATGCGCGCAACGCCGCGCCGCAGGCCGGCTGGGAGGTCCGCAGCCGCTCCAATGCCTCGCCGCAGCTCGAGCGCAATATCAGCCGCTTCACGCAGTTCCTGACGCTGGTCGGCCTCGCCGCGCTGCTGGTCGGCGGTGTCGGCGTCGCCAATGCCGTGAAGAGCCACATCGACCGCAAGCTCGAGGTGATCGCGGCCTTGAAGGCCGTCGGCGCCACCGGGCGCGACGTGTTCGGCATCTATCTCGCGCAGGTTCTGCTGCTGGCCGCAATCGGCTCGGCGATCGGGCTGGCGCTCGGTGCCGCGATGCCCTTTGCCATCGTCGGCCTGTTCGGAAAGCTGCTGCCGCTGCCGGTCATCCCGGCGGTGCATGCCGACGAGCTCGCACTGTCCTTCGTCTATGGCCTGCTGACCGCGCTCGCCTTCGGCCTGTGGCCGCTCGGGCGGGTGCATGACGTGCCGGTCGCCGCCCTGTTCCGCGACACCATCAGCAACGAATGGCACCGGCCGCGCTGGCGCTATCTCGCCTTCATGGGCGTCGTCGTCGCCCTGCTCGTCACCGTCGTGATCGGGTTGTCGTTCGACAAGCGCATCGCCGCGGTGTTCGTGGTCTGTTCCATCGTCGTTTTCGCGCTGCTCCGGGGCGTCGCCGCCGTGCTGATGACGATCGCGCGCCGGTTGCCGCGCACGCGGCTGCCGATGCTGCGGCTCGCGATCGCCAACATCCACCGGCCGGGCGCGCTGACGCCCTCGGTGGTGCTGTCACTCGGCCTCGGGCTCGCGGTGCTCGTCACCATCACCCAGATCGACGGCAATCTGCGCCGGCAGTTTCTGGCGGCGCTCCCGGATCACGCCCCGTCCTTCTACTTCATCGACATCCCGAGCACCCAGGCCGCCGAGTTCGACCACTATCTGCGCGGAATCGTGCCGGATGCGAAGGTCGAGGACGTGCCGATGCTGCGCGGGCGCATCGTCGCCGCGCGCGGCGTCCGTGCCGAAGACCTGAAGCCGTCGACCGATTCCGAATGGGTCCTGCAAAGCGATCGCGGCCTGACCTACACCGGCGAGCTGCCGAAAGGCTCAGAGGTCATCGAGGGCGAGTGGTGGGCCGCCGATTATTCCGGCCCGCCCCTGGTCTCGATGGAGAAGAAGATCGCCGACGGGCTCGGTCTCAAGATCGGCGACGAGGTCGTGGTCAACGTGCTCGGCCGCGACATTCCGGCGAAGATCAGCAATTTGCGCAAGATCGACTGGCAGGGGCTCGGCATCAATTTCGTCCTGGTGTTCTCACCCAACGCCTTCAAGGGCGCGCCGCACACTCACATCGCGACGCTGACGCAAGCCGGCGGCGACGCCGCCGGCGACGGCAGGATTATCACAGAGGTCGCCGACGCCTATCCGATGGTCACGAGCGTGCGCGTGCGCGAGGTGATGGAGACGGTCGGCTCGGTCGTGACCAACCTCGCGCTGGCGATCCGCGGTGCCAGCGCCGTGACCCTGATCTCGGCGATTCTTGTGCTGGGCGGGGCGCTTGCCGCCGGCCACCGCCACCGGGTCTACGATGCAGTGATCCTGAAGACGCTGGGGGCGACCCGGCTGCGGCTGCTCGGCGCCTACGCCCTCGAATACCTCCTGATCGGGCTGGCCACCGCCGTGTTCGGCGTGATCGCCGGCAGCATCGCGGCCTGGACCATCGTCACACGGGTGATGACGCTCACTTTCGTCTGGCAGGCGGCAAGCGCTGCCGGCGTGGTCGCGGCCGCCCTGATCGTCACTGTCGGGCTCGGGCTCGCCGGTACGCTGCTAGCGTTGAACAAAAAGCCCGCCACGGTGTTGCGGAATTTGTGACAAAATGTAGCGGGCGGCCGCGCGGGAGCGGAATCGCACGATTCCTGCGATTAACCACGTCCGCTCGCCAGGATTGTGGCTGAGGGCGACATTCAGCCGCGCGTGGACGGTTGCAGCGGATGTGTTAGTTTCCCACATATCGAATGGGTTCGGAGCCCCGATTGTGAGCCAAAATTTAGTCGGCAGGCATCGGTATCCGAGATAGAGTTTGACGAACCGGCGGCATGGCGACCCTCATGCCGGACCGGCCAACCAACGGGAATTCGACCATGTCGGACCTAGACCGTAACTACGCTTCTCCTTTCGGCAGGGCCGCCGGGCGTGTTGACGCCGCGACGGTCGATGCCGGCCTGCGCGCCTACATGCTGCGCATCTACAATTACATGAGCATCGGCCTCGCCATCACCGGCCTTGCCGCGCTCGGCGTCTACATGGCCGCCGTAACCGACGTTCCGACTGCGGAAGCCGTTCGCGTCGGCAAGCTGTTCCTGACGCCGTTCGGCTACGCGATGTTCGTCAGCCCGCTGAAATGGCTGTTCATGCTGGCACCGCTCGCCATGGTGTTCGTGATCTCGGCGGGTATCAACCGTCTCGCCCCCTCGACCGCCCAGATCCTGTTCTGGGTGTTCTCGGCGCTGATGGGCATCTCGCTGTCGTCGATCTTCCTGGTGTTCACGCACACCTCGATCGTGCGGGTGTTCTTCATCACCGCCGCCACGTTCGGTGCGCTCAGCTTCTACGGCTACACCACCAAGCGTGACATGAGCGGGATGGGCTCGTTCCTGTTCATGGGTCTGATCGGCATCATCATCGCGAGCCTGGTCAACCTGTTCCTGGCGAGCACGATGCTGCAATTCATCGTGTCGGTGGTCGGTGTGCTGGTGTTCGCGGGCCTCACCGCCTGGGACACCCAGCGGCTGAAGAACGACTACATCTACGGCTACGCTTCGGCCGGCGGTGACATCGCAGAGCGTGCGGCCATCACCGGCGCGCTGTCGCTGTACCTGAACTTCATCAACCTGTTCACGCTGCTGTTGCAGCTCCTCGGCCAGCGTGACTAAGCGCCTGGCTCAGGGTGAACGACACGAGCCCCGGCCAAAAAGGCCGGGGTTTTTGTTTGGCACCTCTGCCTCCCGCGTCATTGCGAGGAGCCCTTGCGACGGTCGCGGTAGGGACGCTCATTGCTGAGCGCCCCCCGCACAGATCCGTACGTGCGGCTTTCCCGCATACGGCTCCCACCTCGGGTGAGTGACGGCGAAGCGTGCTCGCGGCCAAGGATGACGGATGTTGGGCCTGGGGAGGCAGTCACAGGCGAGGCGACTGATCGTCTCCCACCTCATGCCATCGGTCTGGCTGCGGCGCCGGAGCGTGCGTCTCCAGAGTTCGATGACGAAGAAGCGGAAGGCGCTGAGCGCCCGACTGTTGGTCGGCACCGCATGGTCGTTGAAGTAGCCGGTGACGACCTGCCGCAGCCATTTACCCTGTTCGA
>NZ_JADPKQ010000409.1:0-1209 GCF_023074015.1 Bradyrhizobium sp. 142 | reverse complement strand
CATCCGGCCATGGCTTGCGCACCGGCCGCTTGCGCATGAAGGGGCGGACGTTCTGCGTCTTCGCCGCTGCGGCCTGCGCGGCAAGCTCATCCTCGCTCGCCGTGGTGACGAGTTCTTCGAGCTCCAACTCCAGCTGCTCGAGCAGCCGTGCCGTGCGCTCGGAGCGCTGCCCGTACAGTTCGCGTTTGAGCTTCTCGATCCGCAGCTCGAGATGCGCGATCAGCGCCTCGTTGTCCGACAGCTCCGCCCGCGCACTGGCAGCCACCGCCTCGGCTCGCAGCCGCGCCTCACGCTCGGCCTGCAGCGCCGCCAGGGCACTCACAAGGTCCGATGGAAGATCGTCCGGCTTCGATATCATAAAGCCATTGAATCAGATCAAGCAGCAGATGCAAACCGTAAAAGCGGCTATCCGACCCGCGTCGGACGCTGGGTTTCTTGAGGGTTGCGCCAATCGATCCCGGACAACAGATAGCTCAACTGCGCCGGAGAGATCGTTACCGGTTCACCGGCAACCGATGGCCAGATAAACCTTCCTCTCTCGAGTCTTTTGGTAAACAGGCATGCTCCCTGGCCATCGTGCCAAATGACCTTCAAAAGATCGCCGCGTTTGCCCCTGAAGCAGAAAAGACCGCCGCCCATGGCGTCGCGCTTGAGCACTTCCTGCACGCGCAGAGCCAGGCTCGGAAAGCCACACCGCATGTCGGTATGGCCCGTCGCCAGCCACACTCGCACGCCCGTCGGGATCGGGATCACCGTAGTGTCTCCAGCCCTCGCATGATCCGTAGCAAAACCGCGACATCGACGTTGCGATCCACGATCACGCGTCGGCCATTCGCGGTCACGACTTCCAGAGTGCCAGTCGCCGCCGGTGCCGCACGCTCCGTCGTCGACTGGACCTCCGACACAATTCGGGCCGGCACAAATCCACCTACCTGACAGCCGCCAAGCTGTCCTTCGCGATAGGCCTTGCGCCACGAAAACAGAAGCTGTTTCGAAAGCCCATGATGCCGTGCTGTCGCCGACACCAGCCGCGGACCCGAAAAACTTTCCTCGACAATCCGCAGCTTCTCGGCAGCCGACCAGCGCCGACGCCGACCAGTCTCCACAATTTCAAGGCGACGCACTTGGCGACTATCAGTAAGGATATCCATACCGACAGTCAGCTACAGACCGGATGAACTCGCAAGACGGCCGTCCTCGGACGAGTAC
>NZ_JADPKQ010000476.1:0-1242 GCF_023074015.1 Bradyrhizobium sp. 142 | reverse complement strand
GCAAATCCAGCGTGAACCGGATACTTTCTGGTTGTCGAGACACAGAAAAGGGCCGGGCATGCAATACATGAATAGCATCTTTGGAGAGCTCCTCAAACCGATCGATCGACGGCAATTTCGGGAAATTGTGGAGCGCCATAACGGCAATGCCTACGATAAAACCTTCAAAAGCTGGGAACATCTTGTGACGATGGTGGGTGCCCAGTTGAGCGCGGTCGCCAGTCTGCGCGCTGTCGAAGCGACCTTTAAGGCAAACTCCCATCAGCACTACCATTTGGGGGCGAGGAACATTCCTCGCTCGACGCTCTCGCGTGCGAATGCACGTCGTCCGGTGGGCGTTTTCGCGGAAACCTTCGCCATGCTGGCGAAGAAGGCCGATCGACACACGCGGGTGGAAGGGACCGAGATGGTTCGGTTGATCGATTCGAGTCCGATCCCGTTGGGCAAGATGTGCGAATGGGCCGAATGGAATGGTCGTATCCGCGGCTTGAAGATGCACGTCGTCTATCACCCAGGAAAGGATGTCCCGCGTTGCGTCGAGATTACGCCGGCGACCGTCAATGACGTCGAGATCGGCCGTCAAACCGAACTCGAAGCCGGTGCGACCTACGTTTTCGACAAAGGCTACTATCACTTTGGCTGGTGGAAGAAGATCAACGCCGCCAACGCTTTCTTCGTCACGCGCGCCAAGGTGAACACGCGCTTGCGCAAGACGAAATCCCGGTACGTGCGCAAGACCATCGGCGACGGCTTTAAAATCATCGATGACGCCGATGTCGTGCTCGCCAGCAAGGGCGATTCCAGTCTGCCGATTCCATTGCGACGCATCAGGGTCAAGCGTGACAAAGGTGGAGTGATTACTCTCATCACCAATGATCTCAAACGCACGGCAGTCGAGATTGCGGCTCTCTATAAAAGTCGTTGGCAGATTGAACTGCTGTTCCGCTGGATCAAGCAGCATCTCAATCTTCGCAAGTTCATGGGCAAGAACGACAACGCCATTCGCCTGCAAATCATCGCTGCGATGATCGCCTATCTGCTCCTACGCCTCGCCCGACGACTGAATTCCTTGAGGATGCTGGACCTGCGCCTCGCTGAACTCGTTTGCCAACGCCTTTTCACACGAATTCCGATCGCAGAAATCGACAAGCCTCCGCCAGTCAATCCCAGCAAGCCAAAGCCCAGGTTCTCTCTCGACCAGCTGGAGCTCATCTATGTGTGATTTTCCCGGGACAGCCCTGC